>DASQNU010000021.1:0-15620 GCA_035644815.1 Bathyarchaeia archaeon
CCTTTTTCCGAAATATCCACCATCTGCGCGCGATTTTGTTCATTAAAATGCGTCAATTGATCGCTCATGTCATCCTCCATTTTCCGGGTGTTGCACACTATTCCTACGATAAACCCGCGATCAAAATAAATCAATCGGCGAAAAGTGTGAATAACGACCAAGCCTCATTGGCAGCGATACCCGGTTATGATATCGTGGGCACGAGGATGGAAATTAAACAAAGAGGGGAAAACTTTTCATGAATACTCGTTATTCCAGACAGGTTCTGTTCCATGGAATCGGCAAACAAGGTCAAGAGCGTTTGCTGGCTAGTCGTGTGGCCATTGTCGGGATGGGGGCATTGGGCACGGTGCTGGCCAATCATATGGTACGTGCAGGAGTCGGCTTCGTCCGGTTCATTGATCGCGACTTTGTCGAACCAAGCAATCTACAGCGGCAGATGCTCTATGATGAGGACGATGCGAATCAGGCGCTCCCCAAAGCGATTGCAGCTGCCGAAAAGCTGGGAAAAATCAATTCCGGTGTCCTCCTGGATCCATATGTAACGGATTTGACGCCCTACAATGCCGAGGAATTGCTGGCCGATGTGGATGTGGTGCTGGATGCCACAGACAACTTTCAGACGAGATATTTGATTAACGACGTGTGCGTCAAGCATGGCATCCCTTGGGTTTACGGAGGTGCGGTAAGCGCAAAAGGCATGTTTACCACAATCCGGCCAGGGGAAACTCCTTGTATGCGCTGTTTGTTCCCGGAAGCCCCCAAAGCTGGAGATGCACCGACTTGTGATACGGCCGGCGTGATCGGTCCGATCATACATATTATCGCCTCCTACCAGGCGACTGAGGCTTTGAAGATACTCGTAGGAGCAACCGATGCTTTCAATCCGCATCTGGAGCACTTTGATCTCTGGGAAAACCAGCATCAGCAGATCAAAGTCAGCCATACCCGCCGAAAAGATTGCCCTGCCTGTGGGAAGGGAGATTTTGCTTTTCTATCTCCGGACTCCCCTGAAGGATTAGCGGTCTCCCTGTGCGGTCGCGACACGGTGCAAATTAATCCCGGTGAACAGATGAGGCTGGATCTCGATCGCCTTGCTCGGACCCTGGCTCCCCTTGGAACCATCGAGCAAAACAAGTTCCTGCTGCGGTTCCGCCAAGATCCGTATACGTTGGTGGTTTTCCCTGACGGACGAGTGCTTGTACAAGGAACGAACGATATCGGACTAGCCCGTTCCCTGCACGCGAAATATATTGGTGCATAGATGTTTCATGGTCACTTTACTTGCAGAACGTTTTTTGAACATTTTATGAAAAAGTGCTAGAAGGCCGGAAACATTTGAAGTATAATAAGACCGTAAAAACAAAAACGAAACGTGGTTTCATCTAATGAAACTGATACGTAAGAACACAAGGAGGTCAATCGAATGGCAAAGAAAGATGCTTACAATGTCAAGTCCTCTTTGCAGGTAGGCAGCAAATCGTATGCTTACTATCGACTGCAAGGCTTGGAAGAGCAAGGCATTGGTGAAATCTCCAAGCTTCCTTTCTCGATTAAAGTTCTGCTGGAGGCAGCTGTTCGTCAATTCGACGGTCGTGCCATTACCAAAGAACACGTTCAACAATTAGCAACCTGGAACAAAGGCCGTGACGAGAACCAAGAAGTTCCGCTCATGCCTGCACGTATCGTACTGCAAGACTTCACCGGTGTACCTGCCGTTGTTGACTTGGCTGCTATGCGTATCGCGATGAAAAATGCTGGCGGCGATCCAAAACGCATCAACCCGCTCGTTCCAGTGGATCTCGTTATTGACCACTCCGTCATGGTTGACGATTTCGGAAATGACAAAGCTCTCGAAAACAACATGAAGCTTGAATTTGAGCGCAACCAAGAGCGTTACCGCTTCCTGCGTTGGGCACAAACCGCTTTCGATAATTTCCGTGCAGTTCCACCAGCGACTGGTATCGTTCACCAAGTGAACCTGGAATACCTCGCGACAGTGGTTGCCAGCCGTGAAGTTGACGGTGAATTGACTGCATTCCCTGACTCCCTAGTAGGTACTGACTCCCACACCACCATGATCAACGGTCTTGGCGTACTTGGTTGGGGCGTTGGCGGTATCGAAGCAGAAGCAGGTATGCTCGGTCAACCTCTGTACTTCGTAACTCCTGAGGTAGTCGGTTTCAAACTGACCGGCACACTCTCCGAAGGCGCTACAGCGACAGACCTCGCACTGACTGTAACGCAAATGCTGCGTAAAAAAGGCGTAGTAGGTAAATTTGTTGAGTTCTATGGCTCCGGCCTCTCCAACATCTCGCTGGCTGACCGTGCGACCGTTGCCAACATGGCTCCTGAGTACGGTGCGACAATGGGCTTCTTCCCAGTGGATGCGGAAACGCTCAACTACCTGCGTCAAACCGGCCGTGATGAAGAGCTGGTAAGCCTGGTTGAAACATATACAAAAGCACAAGGTCTGTTCCGTACAGACGCTACTCCAGACCCAGTATTCTCCGAAACATTGGAACTGGATCTCTCTTCTGTAGTACCTAGCTTGGCTGGTCCTAAGCGTCCACAAGACCGTGTAGAGCTGACCAACATGAAAGACTCCTTCAATGAAAGCCTGCGTGCGCCAATCGAAAAAGGCGGCTTCGGTCTGTCCGAAGAGAAAATCGCGGCAAAAGCTAGCGTAACTTATCCAAACGGCGAAACGGCTGAACTGAAAACCGGTGCTGTGGTAATCGCTGCGATCACCTCTTGCACCAACACATCCAACCCAAGCGTAATGCTCGGTGCTGGTCTCGTAGCGAAAAAAGCGGTGGAAAAAGGTCTCAAAAAGCCTCCATTTGTGAAGAGCTCTCTGGCTCCAGGCTCTCGCGTAGTTACCCAATACCTGATCGATGCTGGCCTGCTTGATTCCTTGAATCAAATCGGCTTCAACGTAGTCGGCTATGGTTGCACGACCTGTATCGGTAACTCCGGTCCATTGCCTGAAGAAACAAGCAAAGCAATCGCGGACAACGATCTGACTGTAGCAGCGGTACTTTCCGGTAACCGTAACTTCGAAGGTCGTATCCACGCACAAGTGAAAGCAAACTATCTGGCTTCTCCGCCACTCGTGATCGCGTATGCGTTGGCAGGAACCGTGAACATCGACCTGACCAAAGATCCGATCGGTACTGGCAAAGACGGTCAGCCTGTATATCTGAAAGACATTTGGCCAACTCCACAAGAAATCATGGAAGCAACCAAAAAAGCAATGAACCCTGCTCTCTTCCGCGCGGAGTACGAGCATGTCTTCACTGCAAACCAAGCATGGAACGAGATCGACGCTCCTACTGGCGATCTGTACGACTGGGATCTCGAGTCCACTTATATCCAAGAGCCGCCATTCTTCAAAAACATCACAGGCGATGTGGGTCATATCGAAGAAATCAAAGGCGCTCGCACACTCGCGCTCATGGGTGATTCCGTCACTACTGACCATATCTCCCCAGCGGGTAACATCTCGCCAACCAGCCCTGCAGGTATCTATCTGCAAGAGCACGGCGTAGAACGCAAAGACTTCAACTCCTACGGTGCTCGCCGTGGTAGCCATGACGTAATGATGCGCGGTACATTCGCCAACATTCGTATCCGCAACCAAGTGGCTCCTGGCACTGAAGGTGGCGTAACCAAATACTTGCCAACCGGCGAAGTGATGTCCATCTATGATGCTTCCATGAAGTATCAAGCAGACGGCACCAACCTCGTGGTAATCGCGGGTAAAGAATACGGTACAGGAAGCTCCCGCGACTGGGCAGCGAAAGGTACCTTCCTCCTCGGCGTAAAAGCTGTTATCGCAGAAAGCTTCGAGCGTATCCACCGTTCCAACCTGGTTGGTATGGGTGTACTGCCACTGCAATTTGCTGACGGTAAAGGCTGGAGAGAGCTGGGCATCGACGGTACTGAAACCTTTGATATCCTGGGCTTGAGCGATCAAGTGCAACCAGGTCAACGCGTGAAGGTGAAAGCGACTCGCACCGATGGCAGCACTTTCGAATTCGACACCGTCGTTCGTCTGGACAGCTTGGTTGATGTAGACTACTACCGTAACAGCGGTATTCTGCAAACCGTTCTGCGCCAGCTGCTGGATGAAGGTCAACCAGTAAACGTATAATCGATCCGCTATACTTAGATAGGCGTCCAATTGGGCGTCTATCTTTTTTGCTTGTGCTAACATGGTGGTGGGGGAAGGGAAGAGAGGGATGGGCTGCATTCTTGCCACACCCGCAAGAGAGTGGAGAGTGTCCGGTTCCGCTGCTCATAACGGTACGTCGCGCAAAAGGTTGCAAAGAAGGTTCTATTACAGGGTTTCATATTTCTGAAGACGCTGACGCTCCCCCCACCGCAGCCCTTCTACATCGCTGCACAGTTTACCTATAATTTCCTTAACGCAAAAACGTCCAATGACAAGACACCGTCACTGGCCGTTCTCTTATGATTTTTGCTTAACTTGGACTCCATAGATAATGGTGAAAATCCTGCTCTTCTCCGTTCATCCGGATTCCTTTGCTCTCGATTGACTGTAAAAGGAAGCCATTCTTCTCCAATACTTTTTGCGAGCCGATGTTGGTGCTCGTCGTCTTCGCATATAGCCGGGAAACGCCATAGTCACGAACCGCTTTTTGTATAAGAAGGTACAGTCCCCGTGAGGCAACCCCTTTTCCAATACAAGCTTCTCCCACGCGATATCCAATCTCTGCTTCTCCTTTTTCCCGATCGATGTCCACCAGATTCATTCGCCCTATAATCGTACCTGCCTCGTTTTTCAAAAGATGAAAATAAGAGGTGCCTGCTTTTGGCTCGTCTAGAAGCTGCCTTAGACTCTGCAAAAAGTTTTCATATTGATAATAGGCTTCACCCCGGCTCGGTACGCTCTGTTCAAAAAAAGCACGATTACTGCATTCGAATTGGAATAAGGGTTCCGCGTCTTGTTCCTTCAAGATTTCCAGGAAAATCTCCACCGTTTTTTCCTCCATAAGCCTGTGCTCATTTCGTTTCATGCCAACCCATCGCTCTTCTAATCTTTTGCATATCTTTGGGTTTGGTTGGTGAGTATCAGGGGTATATAATCATCAACCCCCTTTAGCGGTCCCATGTTATTCAAGGTTCTTGCATGCACGATTGCACCATACTGGGGTGAACTTCATCGATTATCACAACTGGTCTATACAATGATCATATGTTACAATCTCTTTCGTCAAGTATATTTTTATCAAACAAGTCTTCATTAAAGGTTTGCCTATTATATACAAAAAAGGATGAATACCAGTGGACGCACAAGTAATAAACGCCTATCTGAGGGGCCTGGTCTCGGTTTTGAGCCCTTTAGGGATGGAAATACAACGACAAGACTTGCAACTAGAGAAGTCTCCCTATACAGATGAAACAGCATTAATCATTTCGCAATTATCCGGGGCAGCTCAGGGCGACATTATTATTGGCATGCCTGAAGACACGGTAACCAAGCTGCTTGAATCGTTCAACATCCCCGCAGATATGGTAGATGAGAGCATGAAGCAAAGTGTACTCACTGAATTCGGAGATATGGTAAAAGGTCATGCCATCACAGGGTATCAATCGCTAGGACTTCCCGTCGACTTTACCAAAGTCGCGTTATTTGACAGTGTCTATCCCGAACCTGCTGCGGCTCCTGGCGTGCAGAGTCTGTGTGTAACGGTACTCGCAAATGAACAATACCCGCTGCGCATCCATTTTGCCCTTCAATAAAACCATGTGAAAAAGGAAAGGATCCCATGTTTGATCCTTTCCTTTCTTTCCATTCTGGTTCGATTTCTCTCGTCCTTACTTCACCATTTTCCCCATCCGTTTTGCCGCTTCCATAATCGGCTCGGCAAACATTTGCATCTGCTCTTCCGTCAAACGGTTAGAAGGCCCCGATACCGCCAAGGCAGCCACCAGCTTGCCGCTTCGGTTGAAAATGGGTGCAGCAATGGCTGCCGCGCCGATTTCGCGTTCCTCCACACTGGTTGCATAGCCGTGCTGCCGGATCTGCTCCAATTGTTCAAGAAAGACATCACGATCCACTGTTTCTGGCCACGATGGATCATTCAGCAGTTCCTGGAGAAAGCTATGATCGGTATACGCCATCAGCACCTTGCTAGAAGCTCCTACAGCGAGTGGCATTCGCGCACCGATCGGCGCTACCCGACGCACTGGCTGATTGCTTTGAACAGCTTGGATGCGAATCCGCTCTTTTCCGTCACGTACATACAAGCTGATCGTCTCTTCCAATAGATCACGCAATCGCTCCATCTCTGGTAGCAATACCGTCGGCAGATCATCGGAGTGCCCCAGATTGGCAGAAAGCTCCCAGAGGCGGAAGCCCAAGCGGTATTTGTCCGTATCGGCATCACGCAATACAAAGCCTCTGCTTTCCAGAGTGGCGAGCAAGCGATGAACCGTGCTTTTATGCAAGGAAATGCGACTGGCAATCTCCGTTAGTCCCAATTCTTTCGTATCCGTAAAACACAAGAGAATATCCAACGCACGCTCTACAGCACGAACGGTAGATTTTTGTTCGTCCAAATCACGACACCTACTTTTCAGGTTTCATTAGGTGAAATTGTGTTCTGCTATACAGTATAACTCAATGTCAGGAAGAGGAAAAGTGCTTTTCCGGAAACGAGATGAAAAGAAGCAGCCGGCTTCACTTCAACAGAAGGGAAGCCGCTGCTTCTTTTGTTAGGATGTGATGATGAGATGGGGATTGTATCGTTTGACATACTGGAAGATTTGCTCCCCTTGCAGGTTGAGCTCGTTCAGCTTGAGCTGGTAGGTAGACACATATGATTCTAATGCCTGTGTCCCTGCATCCAAACGCCGAATCGCAGCTTCGCTTAAAGTCAGCATGTATGGAACCAACAACTGCAAATACCATACCCCTTGGTGTTCTTCCGAGACGTCGATCTCCAACTGGACATCGCTGTGATCGAAGGCATACAACTGATCAAAAAGCTCCGTGCGCTCGTTCACTTCCAATGACTCGATCGGCAAGCGAAAAACGCGCAGATAGTACTCTTCATCAAACAATACCACTTGCTCGTTGATTACCTGGTACTTCCGTTGCTGATGTTCCATAGCCTCCTCCTTTTTTATACCAATGTACTGCCATCCATCAATGCCTGGGCATCTTCCCGAGTAATCAGTACAGTCCGCGCCTTTCCGCCGCTTTGTCCTGACACATGTCCTTCCGCTTCCATCATATCGATGAGACGGGCTGCCCGGTTATATCCGATACGGAAACGGCGCTGCAAGGCAGAAGCGGATGCCTGGCCTTGCTCCGCCACATGGATGAGTGCTTCCAGATAGAGCGGGTCATCTCCCATGTCAAAGGACTGGACCGATTGTTCCAAGTCCTCTTTGCTAAACAAATATTCCGGCTTGCGCTGCTTTTTGATCCTGGTCGTGATGCGCTCAATCTCATCGTCTGACACATAGTTTCCTTGCAAACGCAGCGGTGTCGCACCGCTTTCCAGAAAGAGCATGTCGCCGCGGCCCAGCAGTCGCTCCGCCCCGGACTGGTCGAGAATCGTCCGCGAGTCGATTTGCGAGAATACCGCAAAGGCTAAGCGGGTCGGTACGTTTGCTTTAATGTTACCGGTGATGACATCCACGGAAGGACGCTGAGTCGCCAACAGCAAATGGATCCCACAGGCACGTGCTTTTTGGGCAATCCGGATAATGCACTCCTCCACATCCTGCGGGGAAACCATCATCAAATCCGCTAACTCATCGATAATAATCACAATATAAGGAAGCGGTTCATTCGTTGTCTGATTATAACGTTCGATATCCCGCGCTCCTGCATCAACAAACAGCGTATAACGTCGTTCCATCTCCTCTACCGCCCACTTCAAAGCGGCTGTCGCTTGCTTGGCATCCGTCACTACTGGCGTGACCAGATGCGGCAGATGATTGTAAGGAGCAAGCTCCACCATTTTGGGGTCGATCAGCAGCAATCGTACCTGCTCTGGCGTAGCTTTGTACAAAAGACTGACGATAATCGAGTTGATACAAACACTTTTACCGGAACCGGTCGAGCCTGCGATTAATCCATGCGGCATCTTCTTGATATCCGTGACAATTGGCTCTCCGCCAATGTCCATCCCCAGTGCGATAGCGAGCGGCGATGGATGATTGCGAAATTTGTCCGATTCGATGATGCGACGAATAAAGATCGGTTCGCTTTTCAGATTCGGCACTTCAATCCCGACCGCGTTGCGGCCCGGGATAGGCGCTTCAATCCGGATATCTTTGGCCGCCAGATTCAGCTTGATATCATCAATCAAGCCCGTGATCTTGTTCACCTTTACCCCAGGCGACGGCTGCAGCTCAAAACGTGTGACCGACGGCCCTTTGACGATCCCGATGACTTGTGCGCTGACATTGAAGTTGCTCAATGTATCCTCCAGCAGCAATCGTTGGATCTGCGTATGCTCATCGTCATCCCTCGTTGCTTGCGGGGAAGGATCTAACAGCGAGATCTCTGGATAAAGATAGTCAGCTTGTTCGTTTTGCACTGGTTCGATTCTTTCTAAGATTGGTGGTACCGCTGCCTCTTGTGGGATTTCAGCCAGTACTGGCTCTACCTGTGTGAACTCACCCACTGTTTCTTCCATAGATGTTGTTTCTTGACGTGTTGCTGCAGGGATTTCCTCCATCCGATGCCATTCGTTTGCAGGGTGCGATTCTTCCGGCAGTAACGGAGCGGCTGTTGGCTCTTCGATCACCGGTAAAGGCTCGATTGCCTCCGCATCTTCCTTATAGGAAAACTCGCTCTCATTCGTATGGACCGAAAGCTCTTGCTCAGATACGGTGACTTCTTCGCTTTCCATCCTGTCTGCAAGCTCTTCTTCCACTGGAAGTTCCTCATTAGCGGGAAGCTCATTCTTTGCTGCGGAAAGCGCTCGCCACTCCTTCACAGGGAAAATCATTACAGAATCAGCAGCTTCACTGTCCGTCTCGGATGCAGCTGCCGTTTCTGCCAAAGCTGCAACGGCAAGCTCGGTGTGCATGTCATTCCGTTCTACATGCGCCTCTTCCACTTCCGCATCAACAGGGTTAATCTGCGGTGCCTCAAGCTCACTCCTTGAATCCGATACACCTGACGACTTCGCGGGCAATTCTGCCGCCTTCCGCTCACCGACCCGGTCCATAGCCAACAAAAGCTTCGTCCAGTTAGGTTCCGGCAGCTGTTTGGACAGATCAGGCATGGTGCCCCTCTCCTGCGGCTGCTGGTTCATCTCTGTTGGTTCTGCTCGCTGCTCACTGGCGCGTTCGTTCCTTTGTTCCCGCTCCGGTTTCAACCGGCCGTAGATAGGCGATACCACCTCGGTTGGCGTATAGGGCCTTTTTTCTGGTGTATATGTATGTGAACTGTTCTTTGGTTGTTCCGTCTTAGGCTGGAAGTGCTCCGTCCTGGATGCTGCTTGATATTCCCACTTTGTCGACTCCGGTTGCTGCCGCTTTTCTTTGGGCTGATCCGGAATGACAGGAAATCGGAATGCCCGTTCTTTTTCACGGCTGCGTCTGGGTGTATACGAACTCTCTCGTTCGCGCGGATAAATATTTTTCGTTTTTGCCTGCAGCTGACTGGAAGGATAGACCGACCGGGTTTCCTTATCCCTTGTCTCATGTTTCTCAAGTCCTTCATCTTCCTCATCTCGAAAAAATTGCATCAGCTTCAGTAACCACGACCACATGTTGCTTCGTCCTCTCTGCTTGACCTTCAGCGTTACTTCTATCATCTTACCAGAAAATGCGGTTTTGCGGTATTTTTGCGTTTTTTTGATCGTAATTGAAACATTTTCCCAGTTCGTACGTTATTATTAGAGAGTGTTTTTGTGCCCATCTGTTTGATGAGGAGAAATAGAGGAGGAAATTGATGATGAAAAAATGGAGCGTTCTATTCCTTGCGCTCATGCTGCTTTTGGCCGGTTGCTCTGGTCAAGCATCGCTTGTAAGGGATACGGTTGTCGCATCGCTGGATCACCCCAACTACGATTATCAAGCAACGTTTAAGCTTTCCGGAGACAAGGACAAATTGATCAAGCTGGCAGAGGAAGAAAACGATCCTGAGTTGACTGCCATCCTGAAAGCATTGGAAGCAGGATTCAAGCTGACTGGTTCCCAGCAAGACCTGCAAACGGCAAAAATGGTTATTGAAATGAATGATGAAAAAGTTCTGCGTGATCAAAAGCTGTGGAGCGGCGATCAAAAGGCGTCTCTCGAGGTACTGATAGATACCAATGATCTGTATGTGAAAACACCTCTTGATAAAAAGTACTTGCAGCTTTCCAACCATGTGGATTCAACAGTTTCTGCTGATGAAATGAGAGAGTTTCAGGAAAAAGTTCAGAACCTGACCATCTCCTTCCTGAAAAAATACATTCCGAAATTCGACTATAAACTGAGTCAAGTAAAGAACCACGGAAAAGAAACGGTCAAACTGCCAAATGGTGAGAGCGTAGAGACAACTCATCTGTCCATTACCTTGGATATGAAAGAAATCGTCCAATTGCTCCGCTATATCGCAGAAGATGCAACCACGAATGCAGAAGTAAAAAATGCAGCTGTCGACTTCCTCGTCATGACCGGAGAAATCGCAGAGAAAAACGATCCTACCCTGAAAATGACGCCTGCTGAGCGCCGTACACAAGCAGAAGCAATGGTTACCTTGGGATTGCAGCAGTTAAAACAATGGCTGGATACCGAAGGCAAGGAATACACCCCAGAAAAAATCGTTGAGCTTGCGAAAGAAGAAGGGATTGAAGGTCTCAATCTGACGCTCGATTACTACATCGACAAAAACAAAATGACCGTGAAACAAGTCAGTGATTTCTCCATCACGCTTAACGATGAGACCATTGACGCGAACCCGGTAACTTTTGGCTTTGCAGCAGATACACTCGCCTGGAACTATGGCAAGGCAACCGCGTTTACCGTGCCAAAAGCGGCGGACGTCGTTAACTATGAAGATCTCAAAAAAGACGATAAAGCATTAGAAGCATTCGACGAAAATGGCTTCCTGCGTACGATTATTGACTTTTCCCTGGAAGAACAAGGCTATGAGGCTGACCTCGATTCCATGATCCTTCCATAAAACAGGTAAATCAAAAAGAGATGTCACTCCTTCGAGGGGGCATCTCTTTTTTCGTGAATGATTAATTATGATTTCAAGATATGATGATCCTCATGCTTCTGCGGTTTATGCAGCAATTCCAACGTAGAGACAAGCGTCGCAAACTCTTCCTCGCTTAATGTCTCAATCTGTTGCACTTGTTTTAGCGCATGATTCTTTAACTCATGATGGACTCGATTGGTTCCAGTTCCCTGCTTGCCCATAAAATAATCCGACCAATGATTCGCGAAGTTTGCGGTCAATGCACCCAAAAGCCCGATCCCAGTCAGCATCAAAAAAGCCGCGATCGTGCGTCCGCTTCCGGTGACGGGAGAAATGTCTCCATATCCTACGGTAGTAGTCGTCACGATAGACCACCAGAGAGCGTCCGAGAAGGTCTGCACATTTTCGTTGATGCCCTTTTCCAAAAAGTAAATGCCCATGGAGCTCCAGAGCATGATCATCCCAGCGATGGTGAAAATCCAGCGAATGGAGGGCGAGTGCAGGAGACTCCACATAAAGGGAGAAGCCCGTAATATTCGGACTAACCGCACCACCCGCATGAATCTGGCCAAATAAAAGAATTGATCAAATGGAATCATGGCCACAATGTCAAACCAGTTTTCCTTCAGAAATCGTCGCTTTTCCTTTGCCATCCAGAGGCGTACGATAAACTCTACAAATAAAAACAGGATCAAAAAGAGATCGACCCGCCGCAGCAATTCCTCGGTCAATTCCGGATGATTCGCCGGATCGGCAAAAATCAGAAGGGCATAGGTAATGACAAGGAGCATGACAAACAATTCATACAGGATGTGTGCATACATATCCGTGTCCCTCTTCCGTTTCCAACATGCAAAACCCCTACAGCAAGCACTATTGTGCCATCCTGCAGGGGCTTTGGCAACTAGTAACTGATTAAGGCTGCCATCAGCAAACCAGCTGCGATACTGAGACGAGAAGCGAAAATGCCTACGGAGACATTTCCTTTCGGGATCTCAGATACAACGCGAAACGGTGTCAACAGCTCAAACAAATAAAAGATCAGGACTTGGAAAATGGTGCCGAGAACGCCCCACACTACGAGATCGAGAAGGCCGACTGAGTTGTATACCGCAGAAGCCAGCACGATGGTTAAGCCGAGGATTTTTCCGCCCAAGTCATGTGCAGCCGCTTTGGCCGCTGCTACCTTTTGCGGATCGTCGGTGTTCGCACCATCTGCAATCAACTGATATTCCTTATATGGTGTCGTATATAAAAAGACGAAAATGCCAAAGGCAAAGATAGGAATGGTTACTGCCAGATAGATCAAGAAATTTAAAATGGATGGCCATTGAGAGCCCATGCTGCTCTCCCCTTTCTATTCGATTGGTGTAAGTCCGGTCGGAAGATAATAAGACAGATTACTCGTGATTTTGCCGCCTACTCTGGCAATGATCGCGGAAGGCTTTCCCCCTAGCAAGAAACTGCCCCAGAGCAAATTACCTTCGTACTTGCCTTTGTGCGTCTGTACCGCGATCTCGGGAAGCTCCACCAGCTTTTGATAGATCATGGGCTGCTCCCAGTATTCCTGCTCTTGGTCCCTGGCGATTGCCTCCCCCTTCTGAGAATAAAGAGTAACTCCTCCCCCTTCTCGTCCAAATATCGGCTTGGTCACATAGGCAGTCGAACCGGCAAAGCGATTTTCAAAATAAGTGGGAAGCATATAGGCATCTATGATTGCGTGTTCTTCTTCACTCCAAAACTGTTCCTCTTCGTGCAAGCTCCAGATCAATGCTTGCAATGCTTTCGTTTGCATCAGAAAACCAGAAGGGGGATTCATCACCGTCAATCTCCTGCGTGCGATCAGATCCAGCACATGTGCACCCGTCGGATATCCATCCTCGTCATGCTCCACGGCCAGCTTTTCCAAGGCATGCAAGCGATACAGCAGATCAACGGGAATCAGTTCCTCATTCACCTTGGCATACAGTCGATCCTGCCAGACACGCAAATCCGCCAATGGGACAAAACGCCCTTCCAGTCCGGAACGCTCCAACAGAAAGCGGGTCGTTCCTGCATCCTCCTCATGCCAGTCCAGCGCGCTAAAAAACACACGTTCAGTGGGAAACTTCGCTTTTTTGTATTCCTTGAGTGCTTCCTGAAAGGCTTGGTACAGATCATGCTCATGCCCCTGATTCGGATTTTCCACTCCGTAGTAACGGCACACATGCTCATTCACGTAAAAGGCTTCGACAATCCCTGTCGGCGTATCGCTGTTAAACTCCAGCATCTTCAAGCCTTCCTGCGTCTGAGCAAAGTCAAAGCGTCCGATCACGGTTGGGTAGGATAGCTTTGAACGAAGGCGAACCGCTCCCCACGTTTCTTCGGGAATCCCCAGCTCACGGAGCAATTGGTCGTCTGCTTGCTGCAATACGGGCACCACTCGCTGAAAAATATGGCCCAGCTGAGCAGTGGCTACGGCTATCTCCTTGCGCAAGGAGGAAGGAATCAAGTGAATATCCGCCAGCGCATATTCTTCTTCATATAGATAATCCCAAGTAAAGACACCGGCTTCCCGCAGCGGCAGATAGATTTGCTCCCGGCGCTCACGATACGCTTCTATTCTCATCATGAGCTGGAAGAACCGGAGCTGCCGATCCCGCTTTTCGCGCTGCCTTTTCCGGTTGAAACGTATTTCTTCCCGCCTGTGCTCACATACGTGCTGCCGCCGCCGGAACCGTCGTCATCCTCTTCTTCGTAATAAGCATCGTCCTCATATTCGGAATCATCGGACGCGCATGCCGACGCGATCATGGCTGCAGCGACAAACATGATGGTCACCTTTGCAGTTTTACTGCCCACACTCTTTCCCTCCTACCCGGTTGGTTTCGCATAGTAGACATACACCTTGCGATCCTCATCTACCTCAGTCGATGTTTTTTCCCACTCTTTTCCGCCCAGTGTGATGTAATCGCTTTGTAAAAGCAAAAGGGCATCATCATCCTCCGTGAACTGATAGAGCTGCACCAAGGGGTAGTGTGCGGTGTTTTCCCGATATTCGCGCACTTCGATCTGCACACGTCCCCAGCGCAATGCCGCAGCATCCGTATACGTTACCGCTTGCTCTTCTTCTGACAATTTTACATAAATCACATAGGCATGCGGTTCAATGGCTGCTGAGGTTTTTTCGTATACTTCCTTTCCTTTCACAAAATAATCGCAGGCAAAACGCAGCGATATTTCGTCCTTATCGATATGGTCGTAAAAATACAGGAGCGGAAAATGATTCGCCTCATCCAGTTTTCGATACTCCAATCGTGCCACTCTCATGCCTCCTTTCGGGAATTGGTGACATAATCTTTTACGCTTTCAGGAAAAAAAGGTTTCGCCGCCGACTCATGAGAGCAGGCGGCGAATGTCCTCGTGAATGATTCCGTTTGTGATAAGAAAACTCGGCAATTGCGCTTCATCATAAGGCGCATGCTTATATGGAGTGCCATCCCAATTCGTGATCAGTGCTCCCGCTTCCTCAGCGATGAGCAGGCCGGCAGCCACATCCATGATGCCCGATTTGTGAAAGACGATATAATCAATCCAGCCATTCGCCAGCAGACAAAAATCCAACGCAGGCCCAATATTGCGCATCAATCGTTTTGTTGCAAGGAAGAACGGCTTCGTAAATTCATATTCGTCTTCCTTGGAGATGGATTCACGGCCGCGGACATAGGTGCCAACTGCCTTCTTTAGTTCCTTGCGTGAATTGACCGCTAGTTTTTTCCCGTTTAAAAAGGCGCCCTTTCCTTTTTCCGCCCAAAACAGCTGCTCGGAAACGGGATTATAGACGACCCCCAACACAATTTCACCTTTATATTGCAAGGCGATGGAGACCGAAAAATAAGGATAGCCAATGAAGTAGTTATTCGTGCCGTCCAACGGATCAACAATCCACAGGTATTCGTCGTCGCGCTTTACCAGGCCAACTTCTTCCGAAATAATCGTATGTGTCGGAAAATGACGATGCAGCACTTCAATAATTCTCCGCTCACTTTCCTTGTCTTCCGGCAGCTTTACATCGTTATGGGATTCAAGGTCAGGAAACAGCTGCTGCGTAAATCTCTCTTTGAGGTAAGCTCCTGCTTCCCTCGCTGCCTGAATGGCGATGTCGATCATCAATCAAGTCTCCTCTTTTCAGTAATGATTTCATTTATTTTCCCATGGTAACGAACATCACTGACAAGATCAATCCATCTGATTGTAATTTTTCAATATATTTACATTGCGTTATGATAAACGAGTGAATATGATTAAGAAATCACTCGGCTTATCCTAAGGAGGTTTTAGACGTGAACAATGATTTTATCCGATTGAAGAACCTTGAGGGAGAACTGAAGCTGACTCAAATGAATAGAAGCCTTGGAACGTCCGTAACCAACAAGGAATTGGTTTTTCATAAGCC
>DASQNU010000022.1:0-8174 GCA_035644815.1 Bathyarchaeia archaeon
CGACGGTGACGACCCGCTTGCGCATGATCTCTTCGATTCGCATGAAATCCTCTCCTTAATAGAAAAAGCGATTCTGGAACCGCATCGCATCAAAAGCAGCGATACTCTCTGACTTGACTCTTTTCCCGATCCTAGCCATCAGGCAATTAGCGGGATGGGAGCATATCTCGGGATCGTCGGTTGCCATCCAGGTCAGACCGACACTGCCCATTACCTTTTCCATGACCTTCCGATATTCCCATACATCCAGGCCCGTTCCTTTTAAGTCCCAATGCCAGTAATACTCAGTCGTGATGACGATATAATCTTCCATCGCATCATCAAGAAAAGCGACGTGCAGCAGCTGCTTGGCAACTCCACCTGCTCGTACTTTCGCGCTGACTTCGATGGCGCCGAGCTCCAGGAGATCTTCCATTTGCGCCTGTGACCAACGTTCCATTGGATCCGGATGCAGGAACGTGGCATAGCCAAGGACCAGATCGCCATCCCGTGCAAGGATAATTCTACCTTCAGGTAAACCCGCAATTTCCACTAGTGCTTTCTGCTGTTGGTCGGGCGGACGAAACGCTTTTAGACCCTCGTCAAAACGCATCGCGGCAAGCTGCTCTGGCAGGATAGGACCTTCGATCAAGAGCGATCTTCCGGCAACCTCGATCTCGCGTTGGTAAAACTGCTTCCTGTGAATCATAAGGTGGTTCCACCTCGTTTAATCAGTCATATTACTTTCCATTATAACGGACTGAGTACCTATTCAGCCGTTATTGATATGACAAATTTTTGCCGGGTGAGTAACGGTCTAGAATCATTGAAAAAACCCACACAGCGAATACATGCCGTGTGGGGGGGAAAGGAAAGCCTATTCAGCTGATATACCGTTGAGCTGCTGGCCTTGTGGAGATTCGCCATAGCTGTTTACTGCTGTGACATAATACCAGCCATTCGGGTCAAGCACCTCATGGGTGTAATTGTTATCTGCCACGGTCTCCAGCAGCACAAAGCCATTGACCGGATCTGGTGTGTAATAGACATTGTAGCCGATTACTTGTTCAGCGGAAGGGTTCTCCTTCCACAGCAGCCTGATGCCGCTGTCCACCTTTTTCAGCCTCAGATTCTTGACTGCGGAAGGCACTGCTGCTTGAGGCGGCTCAGATTCCGAAGAAGTAGGATCTCCGGGTTCTTCCTGCCCGTCTGGTTCGTCTGTCTGAATCTGGTCGCCATCCGGATTGTTCGGCAATGTTTCCGGGAGCGTCCAACTGCTTGTGCCTGCTGTAGAGGCGATGGCAGATGGGGAGGATTCCTGGCCGGCAACATCCACCGCGGTGATGTAGTAGCCTGATTCGGTTAGCGATGCGGCAGAATCCGTGTACGTAAGGGTGAGTGGATCTTTGACGGTTGCCAGATGTACAAATCCGTTCTCCACACTGGCCCGATAGATTCGATAGCCCAAGAGATCGGGCTCCGCACCGGACTTCCAAGAAAGCACGATATTGTTACCGGAACGACTGATCGCGACGTTTGTTGGAGCTGTCGGTGCGCCCGGTTGATCCGTCCGAGGATCTTCAATTTCCGGCAGACGTTGATCCCAGTCGGGAGGACGTGTTCCTGCCTTGCTGTTCTTGCTCTTGATCTGTTCAGAAGAAAGCGTCAATGGTTCCGGACTTTTGAAGAAGATGCCTTCCGAGACGAAATCCGACGGTGTAGACTCTTTCGCAAGATAACGGTTGTCACCGACAACGACCACTCTGGCTTTTTGGTGGGTGTCGTCTACTTTCGTCGGGATAAACTGACGATTGAACAGATCGGTGATCAAGTGGTTCGCTTGCTTGGAGAGTTCGCTAGGCAAAAGACCCGATTTGCTGTCTACCGTCATCGTAGTGATCCCTTGCGGCTTCGGGAACGCTGCCGTAGGCGAAGAGAGATCCGGCCTTTTCTCGATGACCTGCTGCATGACTTTGCCCCAGACCGTCATCGGGCGATATTTCTCCGAATCGGGCATGGGATACGGCTCATCAAAGCCAACCCAGACGCCCATCGAAAGCTCAGGCGTATAACCAACGAAGACAAGGTCGTTGGAACCATTGGTTGTTCCGGTTTTTCCTGCCACGTCGATGCTGCGCGGCACGTATTTGCGAATATGTGCACCCGTACCGGAATTGACAACGGTACGCATCATATCGGTGATCAGGTAGGCCGTCTGCTCACTGAAAACCGGCATCGGTTGAATCTCATGCTGGTAGATCACTTTTCCAGTGCTGTCCTCGATTCGTTCAATCATATACGCATCGATGAAGGAGCCGTGGTTGGCAAACGTTCCGTAGGCATTGGTAAGTTCTTCGATCGTCAAGCCGTAGCTGAGACCGCCGATGGCGCCGGTTGCCGCATAATTGTCGCTTTCGACAAGGGTGGTGATCCCCATTTTTTTCACGTATTCAAGCGCAGTTGGAATGCCGACTTTGAGATAAGTCTTGATGGCAGGGATATTCCATGATTGCCGCAGTGCTTCGCGGGCGCTGAGGATCCCGTGATACTTGTAGTCCCAGTTGACCGGCAGATGGCTTCCTTGTGTGCCGTCAGCAAGCAGCAACGGGGAATCATCGATCGGTGACCCAGGCTGCAGGATACCAAGCTCCAGCGCCGGGGCATAAGCTGCTATCGGTTTCATCGAGGAGCCAGGCTGACGAGGTACGGTCGCATGGTTTGTCTGCTCGATATTAAAGTCACGTCCGCCGATCATCCCCAAAATGGCGCCGGTCTTGTTATGAATCAGCATGGAACCGACTTCTTCCAATGCATTTTCAATCTTTTCCGTTTTTCCGTTGGAGCGGCGGACCGTATAGGTTCTGTTTTTGCCAAAGTTTTTGGGATCTTTTGCGACTCCGTTCATGATCTGCTGAACGTCCTTGTCGATGGTCGTATAAATCTTGTAGCCATTGCGCAAGACTTCGCGACGCTGATCCTCGATCAGTTGGCGATATTCATTCTTGCCAACGGTCGATTTGTCCCGTCCTTCTTGTTCCAGATGAGCATCAACTAAGGCGGTAGCGGCACGCTCCTCAATCTCCATCATGAGATGGTCGATGGTCCGACTCGTTGGCGGCTTGGCCAATGCCATCTTTAAATCGCCATGGAGCGCTTCGTCATACTGGGCTTGGCTGATGAAGCGGTTTTCCATCATCCGGTCCAACACCATCTTTTGCCTTTCTTTTCCGCGTTCATAGCCGGCCTTGGAAAACGGATTATAGTTTCCAGGGTTCTGAATCATACCGGCCAGATAAGAGGCTTCACCAAGCGTGATATCCTTTACGTCCTTGTCGAAAATTCCTTTGGCAGCCGCTTGGACACCATAAATATTGGAGCCGCTGGCGCTTTTTCCGAAATAGATTTCATTCATGTACGCTTCCAGGATCTGATCCTTGGAAAACATCCGCTCGATTCGCAAGGCTGTAAAGATTTCCTTTGCCTTCCGTTTGTGGCTGACTTCCGGAGACAGGATCGTCAGCTTGACGAGCTGCTGGGTCAGCGTACTTCCCCCGGTAACGACGGGCTGATTCGTAAAGTCCTGATAAGCTCCGCGCAGGGTAGAAGTCGGTGATACGCCCTTATGCGTGAAAAAATGCCGGTCTTCTGTTGCGATGATCGCGTTGATGAGATGCGGAGATACATCCGCGCGTTTGACCAGGCGGCGATCTTCATCAGGTGTTCGCATTTGAGCAAGCAAGGTATTGTCTTTGTAATAGACAAAGCCCGTCAAGTCAAAGCTAAAGATCTTTTTATGTATCTCGTCATAGCTGCGCACAGGCTCGTCCCGTACGAGAGAGGCGACATATCCAGTCAGGATGCCTCCAGCAGCAAAGATGCCCATACCTCCAAACAACAGCGCCACTTTCAGAAGCAGAAAAAATGCATTTCTCCGATTTTTGGGGCGACGTTTTGTTTTGGAAGAATCCGAGGCAGGCGATTGGTTGTTTGCCATATAGAGTACGACCCCCCATTTATCGACCCAATTATACCATATCTGCCAAAGGTGGGATACAAGAAGTGACATGTGGAGAGGCGTCTAATTGACACGGGTGTGACGAGTATGTTACAAATAAAGCTAGTATGTGAAGATGAAGAAATTGGCATGGAAAGATGAAAGTAGCCAAGCATGAAGCAGTGAATGGAAAGAGAGCTGGTGGTCGGTGAAAACCAGCGCTAGTGCTTGCGTGAAATACACGTCTCGAGCTGCCGGGTGATGCCGGACGGAACAGGCCGTTATCCTGACGAGCGGAAAAGGCACTTTCATGCCTTTTCAACTAGGGTGGTACCGCGAGAAACATCTCGTCCCTATTGGGGATGGGATTTTTTTTATGCCATTTTTTTGAGAAAAAGGAGTGGAAACAGGTATGGAACAAAAAAAGAAGCACGCACTGACCCCGGAGCAAACCCAGGAAGTTGAGCGCCAACTTTCCATTCTGCGCCGCGGCACAGTAGAGATCATTCCTGAGGAAGAGCTGCGCAAAAAGCTGGAGCGCTTTGTCGTGACAGGAAAGCCGCTGAAAATCAAGCTGGGGCTGGATCCATCCGCACCTGATATTCATGTGGGACACACCGTTGTGCTCCAAAAAATGCGTCAATTTCAAGAGCTGGGGCACCATATCCAGCTGTTGATCGGGGACTTTACCGGACGAATCGGCGACCCTACTGGAAAATCGGAAACCCGCAAGCAATTGAGTGAGGAGCAAATCCAAATCAACGCGAAAAGCTATGTCGAGCAATTCGGCAAAGTGCTGGATACCGAAAAAGTGGAAGTTGTTTTTAACTCCACATGGCTCGCTCCGATGACTTTCGCGGATGTCGTGCAGCTGGCTGCGAAAACAACCGTGGCGCGCATGATGGAGAGAGATGATTTCGAGAAACGGTTCAAGAATGAACAGCCGATCTCGGTCCATGAATTCTTCTATCCGCTGATGCAAGGCTACGATTCAGTCGCGCTCGAATGCGACGTGGAGCTGGGCGGAACAGACCAGAAGTTCAATCTGTTAATGGGCCGACAATTGCAAAAAGAGTACGGTCAAGAGCAGCAAGTGGTAATGATGATGCCTCTGCTTGAAGGTCTCGACGGTGTGCAAAAAATGTCCAAGAGTCTGGGCAACTACATCGGTGTCAATGAACCGCCGAATGAGATCTATGGCAAATCCATGTCGATTCCAGATGAATTGATGATGCGCTATTACGAATTGGCGACAGATCTTTCTCCAGAAGAATTGGAGGAGCTGCGCAAGGGCATAGCGGACGGTACGGTTCATCCGCGCGATGCGAAAATGAAGCTGGCGAAGACCTTTGTCCGCATGTTCCACGGTGAAGCGGAAGCGGAAGAAGCCGAGAACTATTTCAAGACAGTCTTCCAGCAACGGGCGTTGCCTACTGATCTGCCGGAGGTCACCCTTGACAAGGCGGCCTATGAAAACGGTGAGGCCAACATCGTCAATTTGATCTTTGATCTGAAGCTGGCAGATTCGAAAGGCGATGCACGCCGCAGCGTACAACAAGGTGCGGTCAAGGTTAATGAAGAGAAAATCGCAGATATCAATGCGAGTATATCGCTTGCTGATGACATGGTCGTGCAGGTAGGAAAGCGGAAGTTCGCGAAAATCAAACTAAGCTAGTATAAATAGAGTGTTCAGCAAAGGCAAAAGTCCGTATCTCTCAATGAAAAGAGATGCGGACTTTCTTTACATATTTTCCCACAGCGTTATAATATACAAAAACCATGATGTAAAGGGAGTGGGTCATATGAAAGCATGGATCGATGCGTATTTGCATGGGGAAGAGCGGTTGCGTGCAGCTATCGCAGGTCAATCGGAGGAGGAACTGCGGTTCAAGCCGGCACCTGGGAAATGGAGCATACATGAGATTATCATCCATGTTGCAGATGCTGAGCTAGTCGGGATTCAACGCATGAAAAAAGTTCTTGCGGAGGAACGGCCTTTGCTTACTTCCTATGGCCAGGATTTATGGGCCCATTCACTGCATTATGACAAGCAAGATCGCGAGCAGAGCCTCACGCTGTTCAAAATGATGCGAGAAAGTATGCGTCCGATTCTCGAAAATCTGACGGATGAACAGGGGCAACGGATCGGCTTGCATGATGAAGCGGGGGAACTGAGCTTCCGGCAGCTGCTGGAACGTTACGTCAACCATGTGGAGGATCATTTGGCCCAAATCGAACGTGTTAAAAACGCCTTTCAACAAAGCAAGGCGTAAAGAGAATGTAAGATAGATTGAGAAAGCCTAATCGTTCAGAAAACTCTGTAACCGCTCTTTTGCCAAATGTGCATCTCCGTTAATTTCAAAGAGGATGCTCAGGTGACTCTTATCGGGAAGCGACAGTCTGGTCGCATGATAGAGCTTCGTCTTTTCTGTTTGCAAGGTAATCATAACTTCTGAGATGGGTGGCGTGATCACACGGATTCGGAGCAGCCGGTGCAGGTGAATCGCCAATTGTCGGATCAACGGAAGTTCGTCAGTATTGGGCATTTCCATGATCGTATGGATAAGCTCTTTTGCTTCCGCTTTTTTTTCCATGACAGGATCCATGATGGAATCTTTCATTTGTTTATCGCCTCTATGTCAGATTCTGAGTCTTTGTTCACTCCTTTCGTTATATCATACTCGAGTGCCAATTTGAATGGGAAAGCAGGAAATTTGATGGAAAATGCAGATTTTTGTCTACTAAGATTGTCTTGTCCTGAGCGGAGTGCACGGGTAGGATGATTCGAAGCAAAACAAGGCGAATATGGAGAAAGCTTGCATTCAGCACGGCATGTGTGGGTCTAGTGCTGATTGCTTTACTCGCTGGCTCGATCTGGACATACTCATCCGTAAATCAGCTGGAGGAAACGGATGCGGCCATCGTACTTGGTGCAGCTGTGTGGGGCGACCAGCCATCTCCCGTACTACGTGAGCGGCTTCATCACGCGATCTGGTTATATCAGCAAGGTTATGCGAAACATTTGATCTTTACCGGGGGAAGAGGAGAGGCGCAGGCCTATGCAGAAGCGGAAGTGGCGAAGAATTACGCGCTGTCGCAGCATGTGCCGGAGGAAGATATTTTTATCGAAACGAAATCGACGATCACCGAGGAAAATTTGCAGAATGCGTTGGATATTGCGAATGCATATGGATGGAAAAACTTTACAATCGTCAGCGACCCTTTGCATATGAAACGTTCGATGATGATGGCGGAGGATCTGGGGATGAAGGCGTATGCTTCACCGACTCCAACAACAGCCTATCGAAGCTGGCGCACTACCTTGCCCTTTTTTGCCCGTGAAATTTTCTTCTCAGCGGGCTACATCGTGACCAAACCATTCCGATGAGAGATGAAAAAAAGGTAGAGACCACTATGGCCTCTACCTTTGTTGTTATGATTAACGGCTGTAGTACTCAACGATGAGTTTCTCGTTGATTTCAGCTGGCATCTCTTCACGGTCTGGCAGACGAGTGTAAGTACCTTCGAGTTTGTTGTCGTCGAAAGTTACGTAGTTTGGCAGGAACGTGCGAGCTTCCACGGATTCTTTTACGATGGACAGGTTGCGGGATTTCTCACGCAGGCTGATCACATCACCTGGTTGTACGCGGTAGGAAGGAATGTTTACCTTCTTGCCGTTTACGAGGAAGTGGCCATGGTTAACCAATTGGCGAGCTGCTGGACGAGTAGGAGCAAAGCCCATACGATATACCAAGTTGTCCAGACGGGACTCGAGCAATTTCATGAAGTTTTCGCCGTGTACGCCTTGCATTTTGGAAGACTGATCGAACGTGCGGCGGAATTGTTTTTCGTTAATGCCAAACATATGGCGCAATTTTTGCTTCTCTTGCAACTGGATACCGTACTCGGACAGTTTGCGACGGTTGCTGTGACCGTGTTGTCCCGGTGGGAAGTTGCGTTTGATGTCTTTGCCTGTACCGTCCAAAGAGATACCGAGGCGGCGAGCCAGTTTGTGACGAGGTCCTGTGTAACGTGACATGGATTCATTTCTCCTTTAAATTAGATTCGCAGGTGTTTACTTCCAGAAGGGTAGTTCCATCTTTCCCTACACGAACTTCGGACGGTAGCGTTTCCGCATCGTGCTCCTCATGGGTATTCAGCCGCTGCCCATCAAGGGATGTAACTAAGAGGGTTCACCTTC
>DASQNU010000023.1:0-27765 GCA_035644815.1 Bathyarchaeia archaeon
GTGAATTACGTCGAATCATGCTGCCGGAAGAATGGGTGGGCCATCCACTCCGGAAAGACTATGTGCCATTTGACGAGGAGGTGTAACGGATGAGTATGAATTTGGATATGATCTCGTTAAACAGCGAATTCTCCGAAGGTACCGGCTTGCGTACGGAAGAGATGCTGCTCAACGTTGGACCTCAGCACCCGAGTACACATGGGGTTTTTCGTCTGGTGGTAAAAATCGATGGCGAAACCATCAAGGAATCGCTTCCGGTCATTGGCTATTTGCATCGGGGAACGGAGAAGCTGGCTGAAGGTCTGAACTATACACAAATCATTCCGTATACGGACCGGATGGATTATCTCTCCGCGATGACCAACAACTATGTGATCTGTCATGCGGTTGAGACCATGATGGGGATTCAAATTCCGGAACGTGCTGACTTTTTGCGCGTGATTGTTATGGAGATGAACCGTATCGCGAGCCATCTGGTATGGTGGGGAACCTATCTGCTCGATATCGGGGCGATGAGTCCGTTTTTGTTTGCCTTCCGCGATCGGGAAATGATTCTGGAGCTGTTCAATGAGCTTTGCGGTGCCCGATTGACTTACAATTACATGCGCATCGGCGGAGTGAAATGGGACGCGCCTCCAGGTTGGATTGAGAAAGTCAAAGAGTTCGTCAAACACCTGAAAAAAGAAATCGAAAACTATCATGCGCTTGTTACCGGAAACGAGATTTTCATCAATCGCTTGCAAGGCATCGGTAAGTTTGATGCCAAGACAGCGATCGATTATTCCTTGTCCGGCGTGATGCTGCGCAGCACAGGCGTGAAATGGGACCTGCGCAAGGACGAACCCTATTCGGTCTACAATCGCTTTGAATTCGATGTCCCTACGGCCACTGAAGGAGATTGCATGGCTCGCTATCAATTGCGCATGGCAGAGGTCGAGCAATCGCTCAGAATTTTGGAGCAGGCGCTGGCCCAATTCCCTGAAGAGGGTGAGATCATGGGCAAAGTACCAAAGGTGATTCGTCCTCCTCAAGGAGAAACCTTCGTTCGCATCGAGTCCCCGCGCGGAGAAATCGGCTGCTACATCGCGAGCAACGGCAAGGATAAGCCATGGCGCATGAAATTCCGCCGACCATCCTTCAATAACCTGCAAATTTTGCCCAAGTTGCTAAAGGGTGAAAACATCTCCAACATGGTGGCGATTCTCGGCAGCATCGATATCGTTCTCGGGGAGGTAGATGCGTAATGACCGATTTATTGCAGCAATCCACTTCCTTGTGGAATGTATCGATGTTTATTGTGGCCGCAGTTGTGCTCTTGTTGGTCGTATTATTCTTTGTGACGTATGCGATCTACTTTGAACGTAAAGTAATCGGGTGGATGCAGCTGCGTACGGGTCCGAACCGCGTAGGTCCATTGGGGCTTTTGCAAACGGTCGTGGACGTAACCAAG
Organism: Bathyarchaeia archaeon; assembly: GCA_035644815.1. Classification (GTDB taxonomy): domain Bacteria; phylum Bacillota; class Bacilli; order Brevibacillales; family Brevibacillaceae; genus Brevibacillus_F. The sequence continues at coordinate 1,451 of DASQNU010000023.1, forward strand.
CTGCTGCTGAAAGAGGACACACGTCCAAAGGATGCCGACAAAGCGTTGTATGCACTGGCACCAGTACTTGCCTATGCACCAGCTTTCGCCGTATTGGCCGTGATGCCTTTCTCGGAAACCATCCAGTTTGCCGATCTTGGCATCGGAGTGTTGTATTACATGGCACTTTCCAGTATTACGGTATTGGGTGTCATTACAGCGGGTTGGGCTTCCAACAACAAATACTCGCTGATCGGAGGGATGCGCTCGGCAGCGCAAATGATCAGCTATGAAGTGCCGCTGGTCATGTCCGTACTGGGTGTCATCCTGATGACAGGAAGTATGAATCTGCGCGAGATCGTGGAAGCGCAGCGTGATATATGGAATGTGATACCGCAGATTCTGGGCTTTTGCGTATTCATTGTAGCCGCACAGGCTGAATTGAACCGTACGCCATTTGACTTGCCAGAGGCAGAGTCGGAGCTGGTGGCGGGTTATCACGTAGAATACTCGGGCTTCCGCTTCGCCATGTTCATGCTGGCGGAATATGTGTATATGTTCGGGATGGGTTCACTGGTGACCATTCTGTTCCTGGGTGGCTGGTTGGCTCCCTTCGGATTGGACTTTCTTCCGATTCCGGGGATCGTCTGGTTTATCCTCAAATTTTTACTTTATGTGTTCTTCCAATTTTGGATTCGCGCAACAATGCCGCGTTTTCGGGCAGATCAGCTGCTTCCGTTTGCATGGAAAGGCTTGCTGCCGATCGCTCTGGTCAATATCTTGATTACAGCTGTCGTGATCTCGTTCCAAAATGGTACGCTGTAAAATAGTACGTACGGAATCGCACATACACAAGAGGGGTGAAACATATGCTTGGCTTTGCGAAGGGCCTCGGCTACACCTTTAAGCAGCTGACGGCGAAAAAAGTGACGCACTTTTATCCCGATGTCCCTTATCCGATGCCGCCGCGTTTTCGTGGCATCCAGCACTTTTCGCCGGAAAAATGCATTGTCTGCAACCAATGCGCCCGGATTTGCCCGACCGAATGCATTCAGCTGACGGGCAAACCACATCCGGATCCGGAGAAAAAGGGGAAAATTATCGACACATACGATATTAACTTTGAAATCTGCATACTCTGTGATCTTTGTACAGAGGTATGTCCAACCAATGCCATCGTCATGACCAACAATTTCGAGCTGGCTACCTACAGCCGGGATGAGCTGTTCAAAAACTTGAACTGGTTGGATGACAACAATACCAATGTGAGGGAGGAGAATTAATATGTCCGGCACATTTGCGGCGTTTTTCATCCTGTCTCTCATGACAATCGGGGGAGCGGTCTTCATGATCAGCTTCACCCGTGTGGTACATATGGTTGTTTCACTTGGAGTGACGTTTATCAGCATTGCGGGCCTTTTTATCCTGCTGGAAGCCGAGTTCGTGGCTGTATCGCAGATTCTGGTCTACTCGGGAGCGATTTCGATCCTGATGCTGTTTGGGATCATGCTGACCAAGCACAATGCTGTAGAGGATGAAGGCAGCAAGGGCGTTAATCGCTTTTTTGCCTTTATCATCGTGGCTGTCTTTTTCGGACTGTGCTTCTATGGGATTCAAAATACGATATGGCCTGAGCCGGCGCAAACAGCTCCAACGGCGCCAAGCAACGTAGAACAGATCGGTACTGAAGTGTTCACCAAGTTCGTGATTCCGTTTGAACTGCTGTCTGTACTGCTGCTGGTGGCTCTGGTAGGTGCCATCATCATGGCGAAAAAGGAGAGTGACAGCGAGTGATAACCGTACAATTGCCTTCCTTTCTGCTAGTGGCGCTCATCCTGTTTTCCGTCGGGCTGTATGGAGCGCTGACCAAGCGCAATGCTGTTGTCGTACTCTTATCGATCGAGCTGATGCTGAACGCTGTGAACATCAACCTGGTTGCCTTTTCGAAATATGGCTTGCACGCAGCGATTACCGGACAAATATTCACGCTCTTCACCATGACCATTGCGGCTGCTGAGGTAGCCGTTGGTTTGGCCATTTTGATCGCACTGTATCGCAACCGCGAAACCGTCAATGTAGACGAAATGGATACGATGAAATAATCAGCGTTTAGAAAAGGATGGGTGAAACAATGGATTCCATAATGCAATACGCTTGGCTTATCCCGCTTTTTCCGCTCTTCGCTTTCATCGTGATCATTTCATTTGGTCGACAATTGAAGGAAGGTGCGGCTTACGTAGGGCTTCTCTTTACGGGAATCTCTTTCGTCATGGCATTACTGGTCTTTCTGGCACGATTTCAGGAAGGTGCGGCTGACGTCAAGTTTCCGGTCGATTGGCTGCACATTGGAGATATCGTCGTGCGGATGGGCTACGAGATCAACCAGCTGAACGCGATGATGCTGGTCATTGTGACCTTTGTCAGCTTGCTGGTGCAGCTTTATTCGAAAGGCTATATGCATGGAGACGATCGCTTTCCCGTCTTCTATCAATACCTCTCGCTTTTCACCTTCTCGATGCTGGGATTGGTGATCTCGCCTAACCTGCTGCAAGTGTATATCTTCTGGGAGCTTGTCGGGGTATGCTCGTTTTTGCTGGTAGGGTACTACTACTTCAAGCCAGAGGCGAAGGCGGCGGCGAAAAAGGCATTTATCGTGACACGGATCGGTGACGTCGGGCTGTTTATCGGAATCGCGCTGTTGTTCTGGTGGACTGGCAGCTTTGAATATGCGGAGATTTTCAATGCAATTGCTCTGGGTAAATTGGAGCCATGGATGATTACGCTGGCGGCCATTCTGATTTTCATCGGGGCGGTAGGGAAATCCGGTCAGTTTCCGCTTCATACATGGTTACCGGATGCGATGGAAGGTCCGACACCTGTATCTGCGTTGATCCATGCGGCGACGATGGTAGCGGCAGGGGTCTATCTGGTGGCGGCGACATATCCGCTGTTTATCGCTTCTGAAACTGCACTGAACGTTGTCGCTTATGTTGGGGGCTTTACCGCTATTTTTGCAGCATCCATCGGCTTGACCCAGCGGGATATCAAACGTGTGCTGGCTTATTCGACGGTCAGTCAGCTGGGGTATATGATGATGGCGCTCGGGATAGCAGGAGCGGCTGGCTATGTGGCCGGTACGTTCCATCTGATGACTCACGCGTTCTTCAAAGCGCTGCTGTTCCTAGGTGCGGGTAGCGTGATCCATGCTGTACATACACAAGATGTTTTTGAAATGGGCGGTCTGTGGAAAAAGATGCGGATTACCGGTATCACGTTTTTAATCGGCTGTCTGGCGATTGCAGGCGTTCCGCCATTTTCTGGATTCTGGTCCAAAGAAGAAATTCTGGGCGCGGCCTATATGGCGCATCGCATGGATTTGTTGTGGATCGGGCTGATCGCAGCGTTTTTCACCGCGTTTTACATGTTCCGGTTATTTTTCCTCACGTTCACGGGCAAGCCGCAGGGTGCAGGTCATAAGGATGCGCATGAATCACCAGCCGTCATGACCGTGCCATTGATCTTGCTGGCCGTGCTGGCGGTGGTAGCTGGATTGATCAATACACCGTTTGCGCCGGCATTAGGCGATTGGCTTCTGGCAGGCGGTACCGGTGTTGCGATCGAAGAAGCGTTTGGCGCGGGTGAAGGACATGCCGCTGTCTGGGTGCAGATCGTGGCGATTGTGGTATCGCTCGCCGGGATCGCACTTGCCTATCTGATGTATGCGAAGCGCTCGGTAGCGGCGGACGTCATCGCTCGTCCGATGCCATGGCTGTATCAGCTGTCGCTGCGCAAATATTATATCGACGAGCTGTACCATAACGTGATTGTGCGGCCGTTGCGATGGATCGGACTTGGGCTGCAGCTGTTTGATCGTTATATCGTGGACGGCTTGGTAGCGCTCGTGGAAAGAATCACGAATTTTGCAGGCTGGCTGCATGCCCGGCTGCAAAACGGACAGATGCAAACCTATGGGTTTACCGTGCTGTTGGGACTTGTGTTGATTCTGATTGGCTACGTCCTGACGATGCAAGGAGGTGTTCCGTTTGCTAAATAGCATCTTGCTGTCCCTTATCATTTTTTCTCCGATCGTAGGAATTCTTGTGCTGGCTTTCGTGCCGAAGCAGCAAATCGGAGTGATCAAGCAGATCGGGATCCTTGCTACTATCCTGCCGCTGATCTTGGCATTCATGCTGTTTTCCAGCTTTGATTACAATCAAGCACAGCTGCAATTTGTGGAGAAAGCCCAGTGGGTTTCCATACCGGTCGGCAGTCAGCAAATGGGTGAGGTTTTTGCCTTCGCGATCAACTATGAGCTTGGTGTAGACGGGGTGTCCATGCCGCTCATGGTGTTGACAGCGATTATCGGAACAATGGCTGCGGTCGCTTCCTGGCAAATCAAAAAGCGGCACAAGGAGTACTTCATTCTCTTTCTGATTCTGTTGATGGGGATGTTCGGAGTCTTTGCCGCACAAAATTTGTTGCTGTTCTTTATCTTTTTCGAAATGACCTTGGTACCGATGTACTTCCTGATAGGGATCTGGGGCTATCCAGACCGCGAAAGGGCGGCCAACCGCTTCCTGATTTACAACGGGGTCGGTTCGGCGATCATGTTTATCGCTTTTCTGGTCATCTACTTGTCCATACCGGGAGCTGACGGCAACCCGACGATGAATATTGCTGAGTTGTCCCAGGCGCTCAATAGTCCTGACAATCCGGTGCTGCAAAATATAGCGCCAACGTTCCTGTTCGGATTATTTCTGGCCATCTTTATCGCATTCGGGATCAAGCTGCCCATCTTTCCATTCCATACATGGATGCTGAAGGTGCACGTGCAGGCGCCGCCATCGATCGTCATGATCCACTCGGGGATCTTGCTGAAAATGGGTGCCTACGGTTTGATTCGCTTTGGGATTGGCTTCTTTCCAGAGCAAGCCTACCAATTTTCGAAATGGATGGCGATTATCGGATTGATCAACATTTTATACGGAGCGATTCTTGCTTTCGTACAAAAAGATTTGAAAATGGTGCTGGCATACTCCAGTATCAGCCATATGGGGATCGTGCTACTTGGCTTGGCGGCTATGAACACGATTGGTTTCCAAGGAGCCATTTTCCAAGTGATTTCTCACGGGTTTATCTCGGCTTTGATGTTCTTCCTGATCGGTGTCATTTGGGAGCGGACAGAATCGTCCATGCTTGCGGATCTGGGGGGACTGGCCAAGAGTATGCCATTTATCAGTGGAATTCTCTTGACTGCGGCGATGGCTTCACTTGGACTGCCAGGGATGTCGGGCTTCATCAGTGAATTCCTCGCGTTCCTCGGTCTGTTTGGTGTCATGCCGGTGCTGGCCGCAGTGGGTGCGCTTGGCATCATCCTGACGGCAGTGTACTTGCTGCGCGCAGTCCTGCGTGCGACTTTTGGGCCGATGCCGGATCGTTATCAGGGTGCAGCAGATGCCCAGCCAGTAGAGGTGATTCCGATGGTGGTGCTGCTCGGATTTATCATCCTGCTCGGTATCTATCCAGCTGTGTTAAGTGATCCATTGCAAGAAACATTGAAGACAATCGTGCCAATCGTGCAGGGGATAGGGGGGTAAGCGACGATGGAAGTCAAAGATATTTTCTCGTATAACTGGAGCTACCTTCTGCCCGAGTTTACCATTTTAGGGTTTGCGACGATCCTTTCGCTGCTCGATCTGGCCATGGGCAAACGCTCCAACCGAGCGATCATCGGCTGGCTTTCGCTATTGGGAGTCATCATCGCGGGAGTCTTCATCACATTGAATATGGTGAATCTGAACGAGCCTGTCTCGTATATGGCAGACATGATGCGCGTCGATGATTTTGGAAATGCCTTCAAGCTGATCTTCCTGGCAGGGGTAGCGTGTACCTTAGTGCTCTCGCTCGCTTATATGAAGTACGGGGAGATTTCCAATCAAAGTGAATATTATTACTTGCTCTTAACCGCGCTGCTTGGGGCGATGGTCATGGCATCCTCAGCGGACCTTATCACCTTGTTTGTCGGCCTGGAGCTGCTGTCGCTTTCATCCTTTGTCTTGGTCGGTCTGCGCAAAAAGTCGCTATTGGCCAATGAAGCTTCGTTCAAATACGTAGTATCAGGTGGTATCGCCACAGCTTTCACGCTGTTTGGAATGTCCTACATGTATGGGCTGAGCGGTACGACCAATCTGTATGTGATGACAGAGAGGCTCGCTGAAGCGTATAACGGGGGCTACGGATTCCTGGTACTTTTGTCCTTCGCGTTTGTGCTGGTGGGAATCAGCTTTAAAATTTCTGCGGTTCCGAACCATTTGTGGGCGCCGGACGTGTACCAGGGAGCTGCGACTCCAGTCACGGCATTTCTGGCCGTGGTCTCCAAAGCGGCAGGCTTTGCCCTTGTTCTTCGTCTGTTGGTCAATGCTTATATCGGACTGATCTCGCCTGAAGGACAGAGCGTATTGCTGGAAAACTTGAGCCTCATTCTTAGCACAGTGGCGGCGTTGTCCATGATTATCGGGAACACGATGGCCTTGCGCCAGACGAATGTGAAACGGATGATGGCCTATTCCGGTGTTGCGCAGGCGGGGTATCTCCTGGTTCCTTTTGCAACATTGACAAATTTGTTTTTCGAGCAGACGGTCTTCTACTTGATCGCCTATCTGCTGGCAAGCTTCGGTGCTTTCGCTGTACTGATGGTTGTCTTCCGTGATCAAGAGACGGAAGAGTTGAAGTCGTTTGCCGGGCTCTATCATCGCTCGCCAATCATTGCGATCGCCATGACGCTCTTTATGCTCTCTTTTGCCGGGATTCCGGTGAGCGTCGGCTTTTTCGGGAAGTTCTATCTGTTCATGAGCGCGATCCTGCAAAAGCACTACTGGCTGTCCGCGATCATGATGGGAACGAGCGTCATCTCTTACTTCTATTACTTTGGGATCATTCGGCAAATGTACATGCGCCCGGGCAATACCGAAGCAGAATTAAGAGTGCCGACTGGTGTGGCCGTCATCATCGCCATTTTGGCATTGGCTACGCTCGTGTTCGGTATCGTGCCAGGGGCATTGTTCGACTTCGTGCAGGCCAACTTCAATCCAAACTTTGATATTGGCAACATGATGACGCCGGGCAAATAATTTGATAGTCTATAAGGGTAGAGAAGGGGCGGCAGCTAGTGTGCCGCTCCTTTCCGCTGATTGGACGAAAGTGCTTCGGATTTACCCATATAGGAGGAACTAGGATGTCATCTGTATACCCGTTGATTACGATCGTGATCTCCATTCTTTGCATTGGCCTGAGCTGGTGGGCGCTTCAAGCGTTTCGCTTTGATTTGTTTATGAAAAAAGTAGACAGCGCGCAAACCAAGCTGCTGCAAATTCTGTTGTCTATCTTTATTGGACATGGCGTTGCTCAATTTTTCTTGGAGTATCTGAGCTCATCGTTGCTGCTCGGCAATCTCTTTTCTTCCGCAAATTGATTCCTATGAACTGGTATATCCCCCTATTATTCCGTCAAAACTAGTGGCTACATAGAGAACGGAATTGTAGGGGGAGTATTTATTATGGGGAAAAAGGGCAGGTCGTTATTATTCCTAGTATTGCTTGCCGGAGTCATGCTCATGTATGTACCGGTGGTGCTGGCCCGTCTGGAAGACCAGGGGACAGCTTCTCAACTGCTGCAGGTGATGGTGTCAACAGGTGCTCAAGTAACAGAGGTCGAAGTGCGGACAAGTGTGGAAACCGGAAGCGTGACTCGCACAGAGGATATTGATCAGGCAGCTGCTGCTTGGTTAAAAAAGCTGGGAGTCGAAGCGCGGCTGAATCCCGGGACACGGGAACACGACTTGTATGTTCAACAAAATGTGACAGAACTCAAAGGGATTCGACTTTCTTTCCGAATGATTGGCGTACCGGATAACGGCCGTTATACCACCCATGTCGTGTTCTCATTGAAGGGAAAACATACGCAGCTGCCTGAAATTGAAGCCTTTCAAAAAGGTTTTATCACGGCTTTTCGGGAAGCAGGAAGAGTTCCGCAATTTAGCACTTGTATTCGTGGATTGTACAGTGATAAGATGAGTGTTGACCAGCAGGAGAGCAAAATTTTGTCGATTTTTGATGCTCTTCATGCCCAAGAACTGGAACGTTTGGCCGATGATACGGTTGTAAGCATATCGGGTTATACCCGTTTGTGGGAGCCGCATCTCAAGCTGAACGGCCAGAAAATGAATCTACAAGTGGCAACACATCAGGCTACCGCAACTGGAGAAACGTGGATCACTGTAGGGACACCAATCATCACAGCGGAATACTAAGCTCGCGGAGGGGTAAATATTGGATAAGATCGTTGTCCGCGGTGGTAGGGCATTAACAGGAAGTGTAAAAGTTTCAGGCGCGAAAAATGCTGTACTTCCCATTATTGCAGCTTCGATATTGGCGGAAGAAGGGACAAGCATTATTCATGATGTGCCGGGACTTGCTGATGTCCACACAATATGTGAATTATTGAATAGTTTAGGGATTCAGACTACATACGATCGTGAAACCTTGACCATAGACGCAACCAAACTATCGAGTGTAGAAGCCCCTTATGAACTTGTACGCAAAATGAGAGCTTCCTTCCTTGTTACAGGACCGCTCTTGGCTAGACATGGAAGAGCGCGTGTACCGCTTCCAGGCGGTTGTGCCATCGGTACCCGTGCCATTGATCAACACCTCAAAGGGTTTGAAGCAATGGGAGCCAAGATTGAAATTGGACAAGGCTTCATCGAAGCACATGTGCAAGGACGGCTCAAGGGAGCCAAGATCTATCTGGATGTAGCCAGCGTAGGTGCAACCGAAAATATCATGATGGCGGCTGCCTTGGCTGAAGGGACCACCGTGATTGAAAATGCGGCGGAAGAACCGGAGATCGTCGACTTGGCGAATTACCTCAATGGGTTAGGAGCGAAGATTCGCGGAGCCGGTACTGGTTCCATCCGCATCGAAGGCGTAGAAAAGCTGACAGGCTGCACCCATTGCGTGATTCCGGATCGAATCGAAGCAGGGACCTTCATGGTCGCAGCAGCGATTACCGGCGGCGATGTATTCGTCGAAGGCGCGATTAGTGATCACGTCAAATCGGTTACGGCCAAGCTGCGCGAAATGGGCGTTGACGTGGAGGAGATGGAAAACGGTGTGCGCGTGCGTCGCACCGGTACGTTAAAGGCAGTCGATGTAAAGACCTTGCCTTATCCAGGCTTCCCTACTGATATGCAGTCGCAAATGATGGCTCTGTTGATGGCTTCCGAAGGGACAAGCATCGTCACGGAGACGGTTTTCGAGAATCGTTTCATGCATGTGGAAGAGTTCCGCCGGATGAGCGCCAATATTAAAATCGAAGGACGCAGTGCAATTGTGGAGGGCGGCGTGAAGCTGACTGGCAGCAAAGTGTCGGCGACCGACCTGCGTGCAGGTGCATCCTTGATTTTGGCTGGGCTGATTGCAGAAGGAGAGACCGAAGTCTTTGGTCTGCACCATCTCGATCGCGGCTATGTAGGCTTTACCGAAAAGCTGCAGCAGCTCGGTGCTCAAGTAGAGCGTGTCGTTCATGAGGAACAACAGGTTGTGCAGGAAAAGGAAAAAGAGAGCACAGCAACTCCGCTCAAAGTAAATCTATCACCGAATTTTGCATAAGATCAGCAAAGGGCTTCCGTTCAGCGGAGGCCCTTTTTTGCGTCCTCTCAACTCTCTCTTCCTCTCAAGTCTACTGTTCTATTCCCTTCTCTTCCGTCATACGTTTTAACAGTCACGGAAGTTGTCCTGCACAAGATAGGGAAGGAGACAGTTCAATGAAACGATACATGGTCATCCTGCTTTTGGTCATGCCGGTATGCCTGGTCCTGTTGCCAGCGTTGCTGGTTTACTATTTTTCGCCGGGTGAACCTAGCAATGTGCCGACGGCCGTCATCGGCAATCAAGGAAAGTCCGTGCCGCAAATACCGATAAAGATCTATCGTGAGCAGAAAAAGAAGATCGATACGGTACCGCTGGAAACGTATATCGAAGGTGTCGTTTCAGCCGAGATGCCTGCCGAATTTGAACTGGAGGCGTTGAAGGCACAAGCGATGGCAGCCCGCACCTACATTATTAAACGACTTCATGAAAGGCGCTTGAGCGATGTGCCGGAGGGAGCGCATGTGACAGATACGGTCCAGCATCAGGCCTACTTGGATGAGCAGCAGCGAAAAGAGCGCTGGGGTGCGCAATACGAATGGAAAACGAAAAAAATCAAACAGGCGGTCAGTGAAACCATGGGGATTGTCCTTACGTATCAAGGCGAGCCGATTGATGCCACGTTTTTCTCCACCAGCAACGGCTTTACCGAGAATGCCAACGAGTATTGGGAAAAGCAGATACCGTATTTGCGCAGCGTAGCAAGTCCGTGGGATATCGAGTCTCCACGGTTTGAAGAAAAGGTCACGCTGTCGATTGGGGAATTGGAGCAAAAGCTGGGCGTTCGGCTGGACAGCCAGGCAATCAGCAAAGGCAGCTGGTATCAAGTGCTGGATACGACGACGGGCAACCGGATCGGGCGAGTGCGGATCGGCACAAAAGAGTTCAGCGGGCGCGAAATTCGCGAAAAGCTGGGATTGAATTCGTCGTCCTTTACGATGCGACTGTCCGCAAAGCAGGTTACGATTACGACACGCGGCTATGGACACGGTGTGGGCATGAGTCAGTGGGGAGCGAATGGGATGGCGAAAAGGGGCAACAATGCGGAGCAAATCGTCAAGTATTTTTACCGTGGCATCACGCTGCAAAACTATAATCAGGTGAAGCGGGGCTAATAATCAAATCGTTGGCACTATTTTCCCATTTTCCTCTTCTCTCAGGTTTAACCAGCAAAAAAGTGGTGATACTGAGGGATGAGGTGATGAAAATAATGGAAGATCAAAAAAATCCGAATCAACCTATTCCATTCAAAAAGGCAAGTGCCTGGAAAACATTCCTGGGCAAAAAGTGGGCGTTCCCCGCGATCTACATCGGTACGGCAGCAATCATTCTGGCATTCGTGATGTGGTACCAAAGCAGCTTGACAAACACCGTAGTGGACAAAGCCAACTTAACGAATGGCGTGACCGTAAACGAACCAGCAGCGGAAACACCTGCTTCGGAAACAAATCCGGAAGAAGCGATCCCCGTTGGAGCAGAAGCAAAACCGGTTGAGCTGTCCTGGCCAGTGGCAAGCGGCGTTACCTATGAAACAGGCATGACCTTCTTCGATGACTCCCTGTCCAAGGAAGATCAGCAAAAAGCGCTGGTGAAGTATGATGATACGTTCATTCCGCACACGGGTATTGACCTCGTTTCTACCGATGGCAAAGCGTTTGATGTTGCAGCAGCTTTGGAAGGAAAAGTGCTCACCGTGGAAAATGATCCGCTCGTCGGCAATCAAGTCGAGATTGAGCATGCCAACAAAATTGTGACTGTGTATCAAAGCCTCGATAAAGTAGTAGTAAAACCAGGCGATCAAGTGGCAAAGGGCCAAATGATCGGTACAGCTGGCAAGAATGTCTATGAAAAAGATGCGGGCACACATCTCCACTTCGAAGTACGCGTTGATGGAGAAGCGGTGAATCCGGAAGAATATTTGAGCGCTACCGAAGCACAAGTACAAGCTGAGTCCCGTTAATTCTTAAAATGTACAAAAGCAGTCTGTCGAATTGGCAGGCTGCTTTTCTTTTCGCCCAAACCGTGATGGGATGCGGGTTTGACCAGCTTTGTGAGGTCGATGTGGACGCGCTGTGAAAAAAAGATGTGGTCTTGCTGGCTTGTCAGGCTTGGAAACGTAGAATATGTGTCCGCACCCACCCATATATTGTATCAGACAATTTCGATACAGGAGGCGAGGAATGTGCACGATTACATCAAAGAGCGGACCATAAAGATAGGGCGTTATATTGTTGAAACACGCAATACGGTTCGCATGATCGCCAAAGAGTTCGGAGTTTCCAAAAGCACTGTGCACAAGGATCTGACCGAGCGGCTGCCTGAGATAAATCCAGATTTGGCAAATCAAGTGAAAGAGATCTTGGAGTATCACAAGGCAATCAGACATTTGAGAGGTGGGGAAGCGACGAAAATCAAGTACAAACGCAAAACGAAAAAAGTCAGAATCGAACAGGAAGAAAGTGTTCAATAAATTATCAGCAAATACAAAAGGATTTCCTTGTCCTCTCACGAAATAAGTCCTAGAATAGAAAAGTAGTTATGTAGATTGCAGGGAGGACCTTTTCATGTTTAGTAAGGATATCGGGATCGATCTAGGCACTGCCAATGTATTGATATATGTACGTGGGAAGGGTATTGTCCTAGACGAACCGTCTGTAGTGGCGATTGACAATCAGACCAAAAAGGTGCTCGCTGTAGGAGATGAGGCACGTCGGATGGTTGGACGTACGCCTGGGAATATTGTCGCCATTCGCCCGTTGCGGGATGGTGTGATCGCTGATTTTGAATTGACGGAATCCATGCTCAAGCATTTTTTGGCAAAAATCGGGGGCAAAAGCATGTTCGCGCGTCCGCGCATCTTGATCTGCTGCCCAACAAATATTACATCTGTTGAACAAAAAGCGATTCGTGAAGCGGCTGAGCGCAGTGGCGGCGCTCGCGAAGTGTTTATCGAGGAAGAACCAAAAGTAGCGGCAATTGGAGCGGGTATGGACATTTTCCAACCTTCCGGAAATATGGTCGTCGATATCGGCGGAGGAACAACTGACGTAGCGGTTCTCTCCATGGGCGATATTGTGACCGCTTCTTCCATCAAGGTGGCTGGAGACAAGTTCGATTCTGCAATCATGCGTTACATAAAAAACAAGTATAAACTGTTGATCGGTGAGCGTACAGCGGAAGACATCAAAATTCAGATTGGAACGGTATACGGCGGACGCCAGGACGAGATGGATATTCGCGGGAGAGATATGGTAACCGGTTTGCCACAAACCATTACCATCAATTCCCGAGAAGTCCAGGAAGCCCTGGCAGAGTCGGTTAGTTCCATTGTACAAGCTGCAAAAAGCGTTTTAGAGCGTACACCTCCAGAGCTTTCTGCCGATATAATAGATAAGGGCGTTTTTATCACAGGCGGCGGCGCGATGCTGCACGGCTTGGATGATATGTTGGCAGAGGAACTCAAGGTTCCGGTATTGGTAGCGGAGGATCCGATGATGTGCGTGGCCAAGGGCACGGGCATCATGCTTGATTATTTGGACAAGGTATCCGCTTCCCGGAAAAAAGGATTTCTAGGGTAAGCAGCTGCCAATCACGAGAACGCCATGACGAAGGGGGTACAACAGCTTGATCAGGGGACTATATACAGCCGCATCTGGAATGCTCGCGCTGCAGCGGCGTCAGGAAACATTGGCTAACAATATCGCAAACGTCAATACGCCGGGCTTCAAGGAAGACGAAGGAGTGCTTCGCGCTTTCCCGGAACAACTGATTTCCCGCATCCGCGACAAGGAAGGGATCTCGGTGCAAGGGTATCCTGATCCGACTGGACAACCTGCCATGATCGGACGTTTGAATACCGGTGTCTATATGCCGGAAGCCTTGGCTAATTTTAAGCAGGGGGATATTCAACAGTCGGACAACCCTTATGACGTGGCGCTGCTCGACAATATTGGCCCGGATGAAGACGGCAACAAGCGCAATCTGTTCTTTAGCGTCGCGCGTATTCCAGATCCGGTGAATGAGCCGACTGCCGCACCGGAAGAGATTCGCTATACTCGCAATGGACAGTGGCAGGTTAATGAGCAAGGCTTTTTGGTAACGCCGGACGGCTATTATGTGTTGGATAACAACAATACGGCGATCCGTGTCAATAATCCGGATGATCCAGGGCAAAGCGCAGGAGAATTCCTGAAAATATCGGAAACCGGCGAATTGCTGATGCCAAATCCATTGGACCCGGCTGGGGACTTGGTTTCGGTCGGAGCACCGGAAGCACGTCTAGGTTTGAAGGTTGTTACCGATCCGAACCAGCTTGTGCGGGAGGGCAACAACATTTACCGTTGGGAAGGTGAGGGTGAACCGACCAACGTAATGGATGATCCTGCTCTCGATGGTTTCTATGGAGTGAAACAAGGCTGGGTGGAGCGTTCCAATGTGAATGCCGCCCAAGCCATGACAGATATGATGTCCGTCCTCCGTGCCTATGAAGCCAATCAACGTGTCATTACGACATTGGACGGCACGATGGAAAAAGCGGTAAATGAAATTGGCCGGGTGAACGGCTAAAAGGAGTGAGTTGAATGCAATCACTTAATATCTCTACAGCAGCGTTGCGCAGCGTTCAATATGCTCTGGATACCACATCGAACAACTTGGCCAATGTCGACACGGTTGGCTATAAAAAGCGAGATGTTGCCTTTTCGGAGCTATTGGCTGACAGTGTGGGCGAACAACCGGGGGCTGATACCCAGCGTACCTCGCCACCGGGATTGCGCGTAGGAAGCGGCGTGAAAGTAGGCTTGACTAAGCTCAATCTGGCGCAGGGCAATATGAAGGTAACCGATATACCGACAGACTTGATGATCGAGGGCGAAGGCTTTTTTATGGTTGGGCGAAACATCCATCAACCTGGCAATGAAAAGACCTTTTTGACGCGAAATGGTAACTTTCGGATCAGTCCGTCTATAACCTATCCTGGCTCGTACAATCTGGTTACGGCTAATGGCGATATCTTGTTGGACGAGACCGGAGTGGAGATCACGCTCGACAGCTCAACCGCATTTAAGATCGAACAGGACGGCACGATCTCTTCCAATGAAACAGGAGGAAAGATTCCTGTCTGGAGAGTAGACAATCTGGACCAATATCAGCAAGTGGGGGCAAATGAGTTTGAAATTTCGGCTGAGCAGAGAGCGCTATTACCGACAGTCGAATCCCCCTTGCGTCAGGGTGCATTGGAAACCTCCAATGTAGACATGACTAAGGAAATGTCGCAATTGGTGATGATCCAGCGTGCGTACCAATTCAATGCGCGTGCAGTGAACATCAGCGATCAAATGATGGGTATCGCCAATTCGCTGCGCAACCGCTAATTTTGGCAAGGTCGGAGGAACCCTTTGATGGATCAGGTAAAAGGGCGTAACTACTCACGAGAAGCAACAGACATGACTTCCGCGAATACGAAACAGAAAAAGACGGGAAAGCCATGGGTGAACGTGCTGGTACGTATGTTGTTCGTTCCTTTCCTGCTTTTTATCTCGTTGGTAATCGGACTCATGATCGGCTATAGCGTGATTGGCGATCAGCCTATATTGCAAGTGTTTGATCTCGATACGTACAAGCATATGTATGATTTGATCTTTGCTGGTACTTGATGGACGACAGCCCCTCTTCGCAAAAGGAGGGGTCTTTACTTGTGAATTTGGCATAAGCTGTTATATTCCTGCGCTTTTTCTTCAAAACTTGCTGTATAAACATGGAAGATAGTATAATGAAAAAAGTGGTCTTTTTTGGTCGATAACTAAGCTCCGCCAAAGACTTGGCATAGCCAGGTTTTTCTAAGCGAGGGAGTGCCCCATTTCATGCACATGATGGTTTCTACGGCAAGCACACGGAGGGATATTCGATGAATGTTCCGAATGCACTAACGGTTCTTCGCATCGCACTCATCCCTACTTACTTATATATCTTTTTTCATCCGTTTCCGTATCATATTTCGATTGCATACATGATCTTGATACTGGCAGGATTGACGGATATTGTGGATGGATACATCGCGAGAAAATACAAGCTGGTCACGTCATTTGGTACCATGATGGATCCGTTGGCTGACAAGCTGATGATGATGGCCGTGATCGCGTCGCTTTTTTTATCGGATCGTATCAGCCTATGGGCGATGATCGTATTCTTTTTGAGGGATTTGGCCATGATTGTTACATCTGCCTTTTACCATATACGTGGGAAAAAAACCGTCCCGGCCAATACATTTGGCAAGGTTACCACGGTCATGTTTTACATCGCTTTTACCCTGGTCATGTTCCAGTTCCCATATGGAGAGCCTGTCCTCTGGATGGTGATCGCCTTTTCGATCGTCACGAGCGCTGTCTATCTGATGAAGGTTCGACTGCTTAACAAGCTATATGTGAAGTAAAGCGAATTGTTAGGACAAGAGCACGTTCCCTGTGGGAAGTGCCCGTTTATCTGAAACCCGCTCTCGCTTTGGAGAGAGGGAGTTGTCTATAGTCTAAGTCCACTCCCGTATGTTCATGCAAAGGGCTG
This sequence comes from Bathyarchaeia archaeon, assembly GCA_035644815.1. Classification (GTDB taxonomy): domain Bacteria; phylum Bacillota; class Bacilli; order Brevibacillales; family Brevibacillaceae; genus Brevibacillus_F. The sequence goes on from DASQNU010000023.1 coordinate 17,695, forward strand.
GCGTTCAATTGATGGAAATGGAGATGAGTATATGGAAATGACAACAATATTGGATATTAATCAAATACAGGCACTGATTCCGCACCGCTACCCATTTTTGCTGGTAGACCGCATCGTGGAGATGGAAGTGGGCAAAAAAGCAGTAGGGATTAAAAACGTAACGATCAATGAGCCGTTTTTCCAAGGGCATTTTCCAGGCTATCCGGTCATGCCAGGGGTGTTAATTGTCGAAGCGTTGGCACAAGTGGGCGCAGTGGCCATTTTGAGCGTCGAAGAAAATAAAGGGAAAATCGGTCTGCTGGCCGGTCTGGATGGCTTCCGTTTCAAGGAGCAGGTAAAGCCAGGCGACACGCTGGTGCTGGAAGTGGAATTGACCCGTGTCCGGGCATCGATCGGCAAAGGCCATGGAGTGGCGAAAGTGGACGGAAAAGTAGTGGCGGAAGGCGATTTGATGTTTGCCCTTACAGATCAGAACGCATAGAATGTGGAACTACATAACCGGTAGGTAACAGACGCAACGTCCTGTTGCAATTCCTATACAAGTCGCATCTAGGGCTTCGTTTTTGAAGAAACCAAGTATTGCTAATCCAATAACAGCTAGGCACATGCATGATTTTTCTTGTATGTGCCTTTCTTTTCGGGTAGAATGGCTAATGATGCAACCTTTGCGGCCTGCATGACGTCTATGGAATAAATGAAGGTGAACGAAAGTGAATAATAGCGTCGCGCCGATTTTGGGAGTCAGGTTTTCCACCCAGAGCTTTCAAGAGACGGTAGCCGATCTTGTCAAACGGATTGAGTCTGGTCAAACGACACATGTAGTCACAGCAAATCCGGAAATTGTCATGATTGCAAGAGAGCAAGAAAAGCTTCGAATGATATTGGAACGAGCCTACGTCGTACCGGATGGCATCGGTATTGTCTATGCGGCAAAATGGCTGCATCAGCCGATCCATGAGCGCATTACCGGGATCGAACTATTGGAAGCATTAATGGTACACGCGAATGAACGCAAGTGGAAGGTATACATGCTGGGAGCCTCACCGGAGTCTAACCGCTCGGCAAGTGAGCGGTTGGCAGAGCGCTACCCGCAAGCGCAGATCGTTGGCGCGCGTGACGGATATTTCCGGGCAGAAGACGAGCCTGAAATCGTCCGCGAGATTACCTCATTGCAGCCGGATATTTTGTTTGTTGCGATGGGAGCGCCGAGACAGGAAGAGTGGATTGCCGCCTATCGAGATCAGCTGCAGGTGCCGCTGGTCATGGGGGTTGGAGGCAGCTTCGATGTCATCGGAGGGCGGGTCAAGCGAGCGCCCGTATTTTGGCAAAAGCTCCATCTGGAATGGTTTTACCGACTGCTCAAGCAGCCGTCCAGATGGAAGAGACAGCTGGCGATACCGCTATTTGTCCTGGCTGTATGGCGTGAAAAATTGAAAAGATAATTGTGTATGGTTTGTATAGAGGAGAGGGGAACTCTACATGTCCAATCTGATATTTGGACTTTTGACATCGTTGATACTCGCATTTATCGCAACACCCTACGTAAAAAAGCTGGCGATCAAGATCGGCGCGGTGGACGCACCTGATCAGCGCAAGGTACACACGCGAATCATGCCGAGATTAGGCGGACTCGCCATTTACATCGGCTTCGTCATTTCGTTTTTCCTGTTTGTCCCGTTCACCAGCAAGAAGGAGCTGCTGGGGATCCTGATCGGTGGTACTATCGTCATGATCACGGGCATGCTGGATGATAAGCTTCAACTCTCGCCAAAATGGAAGCTGCTTGGTCAGCTGCTAGCGACTGCAGTAGTCGTGGTTCCATTTGGCTTAAAAATCGGTGTGGTGAAACTTCCGTACGACGGATTCATTGATTTTTCGACAGGTTGGCTGTTTTGGCTGGCAATCCCGATTACGATGATCTGGATTGTGGGCGTCACGAATGCCATTAACCTGATCGATGGCCTGGATGGGTTGTCCGCAGGTGTATCGGCCATCGCGACGGCTACGATGGCGGTCGTGGCGATTATGAACGACGACTGGGTGGTTGCCACTTACTGTTTTGTTCTGCTGGGCGCCATCCTTGGATTCCTGTACTTTAACTTCCACCCGGCACGCATTTTTATGGGTGATACCGGTTCACTGTTCCTAGGGTTCAATTTGGCGGCTTTGTCGATTATGGGCTTTAAAGAAGCGGTATTCGTGTCGTTTATTATTCCCATCGTCGTGCTGGGCGTTCCGCTCTGGGATACCTTCTTTGCGATCATCCGCCGGATTGTCAACAAGAAGCCGATCTCCAGTCCGGATAAAGGCCACCTGCACCACTGCCTGCTGAATATGGGCTTGTCCCACCGCACGTCAGTGATCACGATTTATTTGATCAGTATTTTCTTCGGGACGATGGCGATCGTACTGTCGCAAACCGAGGGGCTGTGGACCACCATTATCCTGATCGCGCTGATGCTGTTCGTGATTCATATGGCGAGTGAAGTGGTTGGGTTGGTGAGCAGAAAGCACAGACCGTTGATTAATGCGTATCGTCGGTTGAAAGTGATGGCGCAGCGTAGGAGTCACTAGAAAACAGATCGTACTAGCTCCCATTTGTTGGGGGCTTTTCTTTTTTTCTAGGAAATTTGGCGCAACATTGTCGAAACATACAGTTTTGTCTAAAGAATGGTGTCGAAACAGCCGATACATAAGTAGAGATAACTAGTATGTTGACTGTTTCAGAATGGAGAAAAGGGGTGGCGCAATTCCTTTCAACAGAAGATTTCAGGCTATCATGAGACAAGCTCAATTGCTGGAATAGCTACAGACATGGAGAGGTGATAAGGTTGTTGTATCAAATGCGCAAAATACAATCAAAAATAGCGGTGCTGCTTTCATTGCTGATGATAGTCACACTTTTCTCTTCCGTTGGTGTACCATCGGCTTTTGCTTTGATTGATGGACCGAGTGGTGGAGGACTAACGCTGACAGGCTATGACTCTACGCAAGGGAAAGAATCTAATCCCTATATCAACTATGAGTCAAAAATTACGTTATCAGGTACGTATGCAAGTGGAATTAATGGGGAGAACCTCCGTTTGAAGATTTACACCAATAACGGAGATAGTGAGGAAGATCTGAGCAGTACCAAGCCTGCTGTTGAAGTATCGACTCGCACTTTCACTTTCCGTGATGTGGAATTGAAAGCGGGTATGAACAGGATTGTCTTCTATGAGACAAATGGTTCTGTAACGAATGACCTGTTGGCTTTCTTTGTACAGTATAATAACACGCCGGTATTAAGCGAGTTGGAAGTAGAAGACGTAGACTTGATTTCTGACCCTACAGTAATCCGCATTCCTTCGTCCAATTCAAAGCGAGTAACAGTAACGGGAAAAGCGGTAAATGCGGATTCCGTTAAAGTGGTCAATAAAACAACTGGCAAGGCATTCGTAGATGATGTGAATCAATCGGGGACGTTTGCGGTTGACGTTGACGTTTTGCTTGGTGTCAACAAGTTTGATATCGTGGCATTCAACAGCAGTCGTGAAGTGGGATTGAAAGAGAGAAGCATCGTTGTTACCTTGACCGGAGGGGTGCAAGGGGAGGCAGACCAATTCTATAGTGCAGGCTTGTATACAAACGCTGGCAGCACCACGAGCTTTTTTAACTTAGAGCCGGAGCAAACGCCTATTTATTCACCTACCGGAGCAGCACCTACAACCTTTACGGTAAAAGGTACATCCTTGGTTTATGCACCTTCAACTGTTCAAATTTTAGCGCAGTTGGACACTACCACTGCTGATGCGTTAGATACGATTAATAACTATGCGAAAGTAATCACAGTCCGTGCAATAGATCCAGCTACGAATGCAAGCGACGTAGTAGCTGAAGGTAATCTTCCTACGATGCCGACTATGAAGAATTTATCAGGAGATTTCAAGCAATTTGATGTGAGTGCAGATATTAATCTCCTAACATTGAATCCTGGGTTTACATGGCAGAATGGTTGGACCTATGAAGTGGAAATGGGTTACAAATATGTAAAATCTGCCACTTCCAATGGAAACACCACAAAATCAGATGAAACTGCGGTTGTAAAGAACTACAGTTACAAATTTAAGTACGTTGACAGTTCATCACCAAGAATCAATAGCGTAGTTAATAAAACGGAGAACAAAACCTTGGTTCTCGGGGATGATGAAGTTAACTCGATTAAAGTTTCTCCACTGGTTATCAAAATTAACGGGGCTAATATCGGTGCAGTTGATCTGTATTTTAACGATAGCCCTACAAAATTAGTTTTAAACACTGACTATACGTTTAACGATACCACCGACGAAGTAACCCTTACAAAGCTACCCCCTGGTGAAACCAAGGTGAGGTTAGTGGGGCAAATCAATTCTTCTACATCGACTCCAACAGCTGAAGTCGAGTTTGTCATCAAACCAGAAATCGCTCCATTCCTTGAATTAAGCTATGATAATTCGGGAAAACGCGTATTTGTGGATAGTACATTGAATGTCACTGACTTGACTCAGGTACCTGACTTGGATGTGAAAGTAACCAACTATACTTGGACGCCTTCTACTGATAAGGTTTATTTGAATGGAGTCGAAATAACGGAAGTTGCAGGTACTTCACCTTATCATGCGAGAATTTCAAAAACATTGCTTAACAGTGGCGCCACGGTATTGAAATCAGGCAGCAACGAGTTAAAATTCGAAATGGTTAATGTTCCAAACGCGATTTACACCTATACGATCTTTTATTCGAATCAAAAACTGCCGACTCTTGAAAATGTACAGTTCAAAGTAGAGCAAAATAAAGATGACATTACCCTGGAGAAAAAGTCCGATGGGAATTCTTATGAGACCAGCGCCTTTTTCCTCAGTGAGTTCTCCTTCAGTGTGAAAGATGCGACTTCCGTGCAAGTATTGAAAGACGGGAATGTTATCGCCTCTTACAAATACGCTAGTGGCAATTGGTCACATCAAAGCGCTGATGTCGATAAGGCAAGAAAGGAAGCTGTAGAGAACAACAGTGATTTGGAAGATGTGTTTGATAACCGGAACTTCCCAATTTCCTTGTCTAGTGCCTCTACACAAAATCGTACCTTTACAGCTAATATGACATCTCGCCAATATGGGAATGAACTGTTGGACGAGTTGGAGAGCTTGGGCTTGAGCGGACAAGAACTTGAGGACCGTCTGGAGCTTTTCCCACTTACGTTAAGCAAAGGCGCGACCACTAACTATGAAATTGTGGTTTCCGATGGCAATGTTGCATCCCGTCACAAACTCGCGATTAAACAAAATTCGCATTCTTGGGAAATTCTCTCACCATTGAAAGAAGAAAATGCCCCGTATGCGATGGTGAACTCTAACAATGTACCAATCAAGATTTTTGCGGAAAATGCAACGAAAGTTTTGTTCGGTAAAACGGAAGCGATTGCCCATAATACAGACAAGCCTGACTTCGAGTATAACGAAGAACTAGGAAAATCGTTGCCGCAAAGCTATTATGTATTTGAAGCGAACGTCCCGTTAAAAGCTGGGTTGAATACAATCAAATACTCGGTAGTAGTGGCCGGACAAACTTATACTGATGAAGTTAAAATCTTCAACGTCAACTCCACGATTAGTGGTGCAGAAAGCCGCGATACCTTAGGCAAAAAACTGTCATTCAGTGTATTCGACAAGGCATTAGAATTGAAATTCCCTAAGGGAACTGTACTGGTTGCACCAAGCATTGAGCGTGAAGGAAACGATGTGAGACCACCAGCGACGGATGTCTTTACTGATGTACCGATTTACTTTGCTATGGCTGACCGTACAACTGGTAAAGTAAACTTGGACGACAGCAGTACCCGCAACGACATGGAAGACATCTTGCAACTCACTTCAGAGTTCAACTACGCAAGTCCTCTGTACTATATTGATGCAGGGAACGCTGAAGCTGGCGGAGACGAGGATGAAAGACAACCGGGTGGTCGCGACCCATACTTTGAGGGCGAAATCAACGGAAAGCAAATGGATACGTTCATTGAGCGTTGGGAGAACAATCTTGTTCCAAGCGAAGCAGGTACTCTAACGATTCAATATGATCCATCCATTGTAAATGCAGCAAACAATATCATGACTGTCTTCTATAATAATGGTGATGAGTGGATTAATCTCGGTGGTGTTGTGAACACCAGCAAAAAAGTGATTACTGTTCCATTCAAGGGCTTTGGTTATTATATGGTCATGAAAACAAAAGAAACCTTTACGGATGTAATCCACCATGACTTTGCGCGTGACGCCATTGAGACGCTCTTTGCAAAAGGAATCATGATGGATGCACCCGGCACTGGATTTGGGACCGAATTGAAAATTAGCCGCGGTGAGTTTACGACGATGCTCGTAAAAGCACTTGATTTGCCAATCAATGCGGGTCCATATGAAGGAAACGACGAGGATGATCCGACATCCCCAACTTTCCGTGATGTTAGACCATCAGGCGATATCGACTGGAAGTATCAGTATAAGTACATTGAAACAGCTGCTCGTGCGGGTATCGTAAGAGGAAAAGATACACGAGCATTCTTCCCGGATGATTCGCTTACTCGTGAAGAGGCTGCTATCATGATTTCTCGTGCACTTAATCTGAAAACAACCGGTAATGTAGATGTGGCCAAGGCGAATCTGTTAAAACTGTTTACGGATGGTAAAGATGTAGGCACCTATGCTGCTCCAGCTGTCTTGGCAGTGACCAAAGCAAAAATCATGAATGGTGAACCGAACGATGCGACTGCGAAAAAACCAACGTATCGCTTCTCACCTCAAAATGATTTGACTCGTGCTGAAATGGCTGTCATTACAATACGCATTTTGGTTCAATTGAAAAAGCTTCCTAAGCAATAACGTTTAATAATGAGAGAAGCTGAAGAGACTCAATCCTCTTCAGCTTCTTTTTCTCTATTTACATGCAGCTGTTCAACACGTTCCCGCAAAAGAAACAGCTCTTTTTCATTACCCCAAACCTTTTTATCCAAAAAGGAAGTGTGGCTTCGATTACTATCGGAAATAACCTTAAGCTCACTTAAATCGACTTCTATCCGATCAAGTCGTCTGTTTACTTCATGAAGGCCTGCATGGTTATCGGCAGCCATCGTGATTAAGCGAGCACCCATTTCCTCAATACTATTTAACCTTCTGCCATGGTAACTCAATTGCTTTTCAATCTGTTCAAAGCGAGAATCAATTTGCTCAAACTTAGACTCAATTTGTTCGAACCGAGAATCAATTTGTATGAACCGAGAATCAATTTGTTCGAACCGGGCATCAATCCGCTCAAACTGTTTATCATGCTCGTCCAACTTCAAAACAACCTTTTCAAGCAACCCATACACATCATTAATCGTCTTCTCCACGAAATGGCCCCCTTTACTTCATGTATCAGACTACTCCCATAATCGTAAAAGAAGATAATAGCCGGAACAAGTTAAGTTTTTGAAATGCCCCGAGCCTGCTTTCAGAAAATCACCCACAATAATAATGAAGCTGCAAAGACATCTATTATGGAAGAAAGACAAAAAGGGCAAAATTTCTTTAGCCCCTCCAATTCGATTATATAAATGAATCATTAGTTATTCTTCCCCACCAACCGCCTCAATCGGCACCTCCACATACACCTTCTCCCCGCGCACGATCTCCGCCTGACCATTCGTCAAATCCACAAAGTGAGCAACACACTCATCCCCATCAGCTTCGGGAATCAACACATGTACCGTGACCTTATCCGTATAGACAGTATCCGCTACACGCTGCCCGCCAACTCGCAGCTCATTCTCGACCTTTCCCCACCATGTATAATCCACACTAACCGAAATCGTCTCATGCAAAATCTGCGCGACAATCCCAGCTCCTTGCAATGCGGCAACAGTCCCAGCTGTATAGGCCCGTACCAACCCGCCAGCCCCCAACTTGATCCCGCCAAAGTAACGAGTTACGACCACCACGGTATCCTTGCACTGATTCTTCTTGATACACTCCAGGATCGGTTTGCCGGCCGTACCGCTTGGCTCTCCATCATCACTGGATCGTTGAATCTGATCATTCTCCCCAATCACAAAGGCGGAGCAGTTATGCGTAGCATCCCAGTGCTTTTTCTTAATCATCGCGATAAAGGCAACAGCCTCTTCCTCCGTAGTAACGCGCTGTGCATAGCCGATAAATCTCGATCGCTCAATTACGATCTCCTTTTCCCCATATCCGGCCACAGTTTTATATTGAGCTAACATCTTTAACCACCGCATCCTTTCCTTATATATAATACACATATGCAATGTGAAATTTTTCCCGCAGTCCTTCGTATAAACAATGTACGGGAAAATATCCGGAAAGACAATCACTTCTAAAGGAGGAGGCGCATCTAAGTCGGGAGACGGAAAAAATGAAATTCAAAAGAAAAAATCCGATAACTATGATATAGTCATGTTGGAACTGTCTGGATTTTTTCGCACACGAAATAATTTTAAAAGGAGCGGAGATTATGATGAATTTTCCTTATTCTAAACAAAAATGGACGGCATTTGCTTTAAGCGCATTGGTACTGGCTTCGGCAGGCCAAGCGTATGCGGCAGAAAGCACCACGACCCAACCAGGACAAATTCAAGTAGCACCAGCTAACACACAAGACACTACAGCGGCGCAAGCCATTGCAAGCAAAAAGCTGACTCTGGAGGGCGCTGTAGCAGTCGCCCTGCAATCCAACAGCGATTTGAAAAACGTACGTCTGCAAGCGAAAACGTCTGATATCAATGCGACACGCATGTATACAAGTGCACGAAAGATCAAGTCTGACATGATCGAGTCTCTCCAGACAGCCCAAAGCAAATATGAGTCGAAAGCACAAGCAGACTCCATTCGTAAGCTGAATGGCCTCGAGGTGAAATCGGCAGAAAGCAAAACCAAGCTGGGGGCGCAAAATGTGTACTATGATTATGTGCATGCCCTGGCAGACGTTGAATTGAAAAAACAAAGCTTGAAACGTGCGGAAACACAATTGAAAGTGGCGAAAGCAGCGTTTGAAGTGGGAACGAAGGCAAAAACCGATATCCTGCAAACCGAAATGGGTGTAGCCGGGGCCCAAGCATCTCTGGCAGTAGCGGAAAATACATTGGAAACTGCTCGCATGAAGCTGAACGACTTCCTCGGAGTTGATTTGAACACCAAATGGGAAATAGACACGACTAACAAGGAGCTAGCAGCGCCTAAGCTCTCCTTGCAGGAAGCGACCGATCTTGCTTTGAAGCAGAGAGTGGAAATCACCAAGGCAGAAGAAGAAGTGCGTTTGGCGGAAGTGACAGTTGATGTGATCGCGCAATACTCGGCACTGTCCACGTACCAAGGGAAAATTGCTCGCAATGACGTGGAGCTGGCCAAGATCGCGGTGGATGACCAAAAGCGCGTCATTACAATGGAAGTAGCCGAAGCTTATTACAATCTGAATGCAGCCAAGCTGAATGCCGAGTTCAAGGCAAAAGCAAAAGAGTCTGCAGCAGAAAGCTACAGACTGATCAACCTGCGTTTTGAAAACGGCTTGGCGACTACACTCGAAGTGATCCAAGCGGAAGAAGAGCTGGCAAGCCAAGAGAACGAATATGCCGAAGCACTGCGCGGCTACAACCTGGCTGTGGTGAACTTCGATACCGTATTGGGCAACTAAGCCATTTTTTTCGCATTATATTGGGCAACTTGGAAAAACCTTAGCGATGACTTTCCTGCATACAGGCCCTATAATACAAATTGTGAGCGGGACACGAACCGCTGAAAATACTGAAGCGGAGCCGCCACAAAAAGTTTTTTAAAAAAAGTTTTTAAGGCACCGCAACTTTTCTCTGGATGAAGCGTTTAATAGAATGTCACAGCAATAAGGGAATTGTGTAAAAAAGGTTCACGGATGCTAGGTTCTATGGTACACTAGTCATTGTGGCATTTTACACAATACGAAATGATCGAACTTTTACATTCGTAAATGAACCACGATCCTGCGAAAGGAGGTGAAACGCGCTTGCAGGATTCGGGCTTTAAAAAGAAAGAT
>DASQNU010000024.1:0-2453 GCA_035644815.1 Bathyarchaeia archaeon
GTGTACACGTACAGTATCACCTGGGCGGAATGCAGGAATATCCTGTCTCATTTGTTCTTTTTCCAATTCACGGATCACTTGGTTCATCATAATTCCCTCCTTCCAATCAGACGTTCTTACCCGTCCCTTGACTTCCTCGGATTATGTACCGATCGTACGGATAGCGGACCGCCTTAGTGAGCGGGCGAAAATGCCACAAGAAGTATAATAACATATTGGACGATCATCTACAAGACTAAAAGTACTGGATGATTACTTTTTTTCTTGTTTGATTTCTTCAAGCAACGTTTGCGCTTCCTTGGAGAGTTCCATTTGCTCCAACATTTCGGGACGTCGCTCCAGTGTTCGCCGCAATGATTCCTTCAACCGCCAGCGTTCGATATTCGCGTGATGGCCGGATAGCAGGATATCTGGGACCTTCCAACCGCGAAATTCGGCTGGACGGGTGTAATGGGGATATTCCAGCAAGCCTGTGGAATAGGAATCTGTTACAGCCGAGGTCTCATTCCCCAATGCACCCGGCTGTAGACGAACGACACTGTCGACCACGACCATGGCTGCCAGTTCGCCTCCTGTAAGGACATAATCTCCGATCGAGATTTCATCGGTTACGAGAAATTGGCGGATTCGCTCATCATAGCCTTCATAATGGCCGCAGATGAACACCAGGTGCTCCTCTTGAGCCAACTCCTCGGCGATTTTTTGATTATACGGCTTTCCCTGTGGACACATCAGGATCACCCGTGGTTTTTTCTCAGCCGAAATGGATTCTACAGCCCGAAAGAGCGGCTCTGGTTTTAGCACCATGCCTCCGCCTCCGCCATACGGAGTATCATCTACCGTCCCATGCTTGCTCTGTGAAAAGTCACGAAAATTGGAGACATGGTACTCCACCAGCCCCTTTTCCCGTGCTTTCCCTAGGATGCTTGACTCGAGCACACCGGTAAACATCTCCGGGAACAGCGTAAGAATATCAATGCGTAGCATCGCCTACACCAATCCTTCCATCAGATGGCAAACCACACGCTTGTTTTTCACATCTACATGCTTGATACATTCATCGATAAAAGGAAGCAAGACCTCTCCCCGCTTGCCTTTCACCACCCATACATCATTGGCCCCCGGTTGTAAAACTTCTGTAATCTTGCCCAATTCTTCGCCTTCGTCTGTAACGACCTCACAGCCGATCAATTGATGAATATAAAATTCATCCTCTGTATTTTCAATCAGGTCATCTTCCGGTATCTTTAACTCGCCACCTTTATACTTTTCCACATCGTTAATGGTCGGAAAGCCCTCAAAGGTGAGAATTTCAAACTCCTTGTGATTTCTGCGGGAAGCAATTTTGACGGAAAGCGGTTCGCGCAGCGACGGATGAAACAAAAACAGTTCGTTGCCAATCTGAAACCGTTCATCCGGGAAATCTGTCGTAGCAATGACCCTGACCTCACCACGCAAACCTTGTGTATTGACCAATTTGCCTACTGTATAAAAACGTGTGTCGCCCACCTTATTTTCCTCCTTGCCGAATCTCATGGATCAATCCATCTTTTAAAATGATTTCCGTACCTGCCATGATTTCATCCCATGCATCGCCTACTTTTATTTGTACCGAGCTCTCGACCGTAGTATAGTCGATTTCACTGCCTTCCGGGAGATTCTCTACCTGACGCATCTGGAATTCCAGCAGTTCGAGCTTTTCTTTGCGAGACCGTTCTTCTCGAGCCACTTTTTCCTGTGCCAGGCTGTGCACATCTGTCGCTTTTTTTCTGGCATCGGCTAAGAGCTTTTTGCCTTCAAACTGCCATTGGCTTAGCTCTCGCATTACCTGCTCCACCTGGTTGCGATAGTGGTGTAACAGCGTTTCGCGTGACGCTTGGGTGATGATCATTTTGACTTTTACAGGTCTATGTATGGTAAGCATCCAATTCATGGCCCCTTTCTCAACAGAAAAGTGGTGGCTTGATGCTTTTGCTTTTACGTACCAAAAAAGGCCGGGAAAACTCCCAGCCTTTTTTCATACAATTTCTACGCTGACGCGCTTGTCGGTTTGACCCGACGCTGCAGTGACGACTGTGCGCAGAGCTTTTGCGATGCGTCCTTGCTTGCCAATGATCTTCCCCATATCGTTGGGGTGAACCGACAATTCGAAGACAAGCATCCGCTCTTTTTCCACTGCATTCACGCGTACTTCATCAGGATGATCGACGAGAGCTTTTGCGATCGTTTCGACCAGAGCTTTCATATCATTGTCCCCCGATGAACAGCTTATTTACCGAATTTGATTTCGTTCACTTTTGCGAGAACGCCTGCTGTAGAGAGCAGATTGCGAACAGTATCAGTTGGAGCTGCACCATTCAGAATCCATTGCACAGCTTTCTCAGTGTCAATGTTAACGATAGCTGGTTGAGCAACTGGATTGTAAGTACCAATTTCCTCAATGAAACGTCCAT
>DASQNU010000025.1:0-18048 GCA_035644815.1 Bathyarchaeia archaeon
ATGCCATTTTGTACGTACAAGTTCAAATATAAAGGTGATAGGACATACATGACGACGAAATATAATCTCGTAAAAGAGACGATCAAATCCTGGATTGTCGAGGGGAAAGTAGCACCGCATCAAAAAATCATGTCAGAAAACGAGCTGGTCGAGCATTTTTCGGTCAGCCGACATACGGTGCGCCAAGCCATCGGTGAATTGGTGAATGAAGGCTGGCTGTACCGCGAGCAAGGCCGCGGGACCTTTTGCGCCTATCGCGAGCATCTGCGCAGGAAGCATACCGATAAAATGATCGGGATCGTCACGACCTACATATCAGATTACATTTTCCCCTCGATTATTCGGGGAGCGGAAGGCTTTCTCAGCAGTAAAGGATACAGCATTATCTTGGCGAGCACCAATAACCAGATCGAAGAAGAAAAAAATTGCCTGCAAACGCTTCTGGGCAAAAACATCGATGGCCTGATTATCGAGCCGACCCGCAGTGCGATGTATAACTCCAATCTGGATTACTACTTGCAGCTGGAAGCGAATCAGATCCCTTATGTGATGATCAATGCCACCTATCCGCAGCTGCAGCCGCCTAGCCTCACGATGGACGATGAGCTCGGAGGCTATATCGCGACCAAGCATTTGATTGACTCGGGGCACAAGCAAATCGTCGGGTTGTTTAAAACGGATGACCTGCAAGGGGTAAACCGGATGAAGGGATTTGTCCGCGCGCATCGGGAGCATCAGCTGCCCATCTCGCCAAGCACGATCATTTCCTTCAATACGGAGGAAAAAGAGTGGAAGCCACAGCAGGAGCTGCGTGAGCTACTGGCGACAAAAGGTAGTCGTCCCACCGGTATCGTCTGCTATAACGACCAGATCGCGATCAGTCTGCTCGATGTCACACGCGAGCTTAAGCTGCGAGTGCCTGAGGATATTTCCATGGTTGGCTACGACGATTCGCTGCTGGCGGAAGCGTCCGAGGTAAAGCTGACATCCATCAAGCATCCGCAAACCGTCATGGGGGAAGAGGCTGCGAAAATGCTGCTGGATATCATTGAAGGAAAAGCAGATCGTCAAACACTGCCGCCTGTGGTCTATAAACCGGAGCTGGTCATCCGCAAATCTACACAAAGCGTATAAGGAGGATTTGAGATTCTCCTTTTCGCTACACTTGTACGGTCAAGTTTATTTTACTTATTGCCCAACTTTTTCAAATTGTGTTACTATCAAATGAGAAAACGGTTTCATCAATGGTATTTCAACTTGTACGTACATTTTAGAAAAGAGAAATGAAAGGGGAGTTTCAAATGAGAAAAAGTCTATCCATCATCATGATGCTCGTCATGGTTGTGATGCTGGCTGCCTGCGGAGCGGCTACAGGAGGTTCAGGAGGAGAAAGCGGGTTTGTCGGCATCTCCATGCCTACCAAATCGTCCGAGCGTTGGGTGAACGATGGTGCCAATATGGTGAAGGAATTTGAAGCACTCGGCTACAAAACCGACTTGCAATACGCTGAGGATGTCGTGGAAAACCAAGTCTCGCAAATTGAAAACATGATCACAAAAGGCGTCAAGATTCTTGTGATTGCGCCAATCGACGGAGAAGCATTGACCGACGTGCTGAAAAAAGCGAATGACGCCGGGATCAAGGTGATTGCTTATGACCGCCTGATCAAAAAGAGTGAGCACGTCAGCTACTATGCGACTTTTGACAACTTCAAGGTTGGGGTGCAGCAAGCCTCCTATATCGAAGAAAAGTTAGGTCTGAAAGAGGGCAAAGGTCCGTTTAACATCGAGCTGTTTGCAGGATCTCCAGATGACAACAATGCTTACTTCTTCTTTGACGGCGCTATGTCTGTCTTGAAGCCGTACATTGACTCTGGCAAGTTGGTCGTTCGCAGCAAGCAAACTGATTTTGAGCAAATCGCAACGCTCCGTTGGGATGGTGCATTGGCGCAAGCGCGGATGGACAACCTCCTCAGCGCCCACTACGCTTCGGAAAACGTACACGCTGTACTCTCTCCGTATGATGGCATCAGCATCGGGATTATTTCCTCCCTCAAGGGTGTCGGCTATGGAACAGGCAGCAAGCAGATGCCAATCATTACGGGTCAAGATGCAGAGCTCGCTTCCGTGAAGTCGATCATCGCGGGCGAGCAGACACAGACAGTCTTCAAGGACACACGCGAATTGGCCAAGAAAGCCGTAGCGATGGCGGACAGCCTGATGAAAGGAAAAGAAGCGGAGGTAAACGACACCAAGACCTATGACAACGGGGCAAAAGTCGTACCATCGTATCTTTTGGAACCGGTTTCAGTGGACAAGTCCAATTATGAGAAAGCATTGGTAGAGAGTGGTTACTATACAAAAGACCAGCTTCAATAGAGAGAAAACGGTGTGACCCAAATGATTTAGTGACGGTTGAACGTCTGGCTGTCACTAAATCATTTCTATATTGAGAAGGGGTGAGAGCATGGCGGCTTCTCTATTGGAAATGAGAGGAATCACCAAAACATTCCCAGGTGTAAAAGCGCTGGAAGACGTCAATTTGCAGGTGAAGGAAGGCGAGATTCATGCGCTGATGGGCGAAAACGGTGCGGGCAAATCCACCTTAATGAAGGTCCTGAGCGGCGTTTATCCATATGGAACATATACAGGGGACATCCTCTTTCAAGGCAAGGTATGCGAATTTCGAGATATCAAGCAAAGCGAGGAGCTGGGCATCGTCATCATCCACCAAGAGCTGGCGTTGATCTCAGAGCTGTCCATCGCTGAAAACATCTTTCTGGGCAACGAACAGGCCAGCAGAGGCATTGTCAACTGGCAGCAGACGATGGTGAAGGCGAGGGAGCTGCTGAAAAAGGTAGGGCTGCAGGAATCGCCCGACACACTTATTTCCCAGATCGGAGTGGGCAAGCAGCAGCTGGTGGAGATCGCCAAAGCATTGTCCAAAAAAGTAAAGCTGCTGATCTTGGATGAACCGACCGCTGCTCTGAATGAAGAAGATAGCGATAATCTGCTGAAGCTGTTGCTCGAATTCAAAAATGAAGGCATTTCTTCCATTCTGATTTCCCATAAGCTCAATGAGGTTTCCCGAGTTGCGGATTCTATCACTATCCTGCGCGATGGCAAGACGATCGAAACGCTGGATACGAAAATGGGAGAGGTCACCGAAGAGCGCATCATCAAAGGCATGGTTGGACGGGATATGACGCAGAGATACCCGCAGCGCTCTCCCGTGATCGGTGAGACGATTTTTGAAGTGAAGAACTGGAATGTCTATCATCCTGTCATCCCTGACCGAAAAGTCATCGATGAGGTGAGCATTCACATCCGCCGCGGCGAGATCGTCGGAATTGCCGGCTTGATGGGAGCGGGACGCACGGAGCTGGCGATGAGCATTTTTGGCCAGGCTTATGGCAAGCGTATCAGCGGACAGATTATCAAACAGGGCAAAGAAATTCGTGTGGCAGATATTCCACAGGCGATCGAGCAGGGCATTGCCTATGTAACTGAGGACCGAAAGCACTATGGATTGGTGCTGATGGATGATATCAAGCGAAATATCTCTTTGGCGGCACTGGGGAAACTCTCGAAAAGATCGGTTGTCAACGAAAACGAGGAAATCAAGGTAGCTGAGCAGTTCCGCCAAAAGCTGAACATCAAAACACCCAGCATCCTGCAAAAAACGGTCAATTTGAGCGGCGGCAACCAGCAAAAGGTCGTATTGAGCAAATGGATTTTCGCCGAGCCGGATGTCCTGATCCTGGATGAACCGACACGAGGCATCGATGTCGGGGCAAAGTACGAGATCTATACGATCATTCATCAACTGGCAGCGGAAGGCAAGGGCATCCTGCTGATTTCATCGGAGCTGCCTGAATTGTTGGGCATGTGTGACCGCATCTATGTGATGAGCGAAGGAAGAATCACCGGGGAAGTAGAGCGCGCAGAAGCGACACAAGAAAGATTAATGAAAGATATGACGAAGACCAGGGGGTAGGAGAGATGGAGACGATTCAAAAAATGTGGAAAGGCAACATTCGTCAGTACGGGATGATCATCACGCTGGTCTTGATCATGCTGCTCTTCCAGGTGCTAACAGACGGGCTGTTGTTGAAGCCGTTAAATATAACCAACCTGATCCTGCAAAATAGCTATATCCTTGTGCTGGCGATCGGGATGCTGCTCGTGATCATAACGGGACATATTGATTTGTCCGTAGGTTCGGTAGCTGCTTTTGTCGGAGCGATTTCCGCCATTTTGATGGTGAAGATGCAAGTCCATCCCGCGGCAGCGGTAGTCATCTCGCTGTTGATCGGTGCGCTGGTGGGAGCATGGCAAGGGTTTTGGGTAGCGTATGTGAAAATTCCATCCTTTATTGTGACACTGGCGGGAATGCTGCTGTTTCGCGGGTTGACCATGATCGTGCTGGATGGACAATCTATCGCTCCGTTTCCTGAGTCGTTTCAATTGATCAGTTCCGGGTTTCTGCCCGATTTGTTTGGCGGCAATGGTCTTCATCTAATGACCGTGATGATCGGTGTTATCCTGTCTGCAATTCTTGTCTGGACAGAATGGAATCGTCGGCAGACACAGCGCTCCTATCAGTTTGACGTGGAGCCGACGGAATTCTTCATCGCGAAATTGATCGGCATGGTGGCAGTTGTCAATCTCTTTACGTTTGTGCTGGCTACCTATGAGGGGATACCCAACATTCTGATTTTGTTGTTTGCTCTTATCGTTCTGTATTCGTTTGTGATGAAGAAAACCGTGATGGGAAGACATATTTACGCATTGGGCGGCAATGAAAAAGCAGCATCTCTCTCGGGTGTAAGAACCAAACAGAAGACGTTTTGGGTCTTTGTCAATATGGGGGTACTGTCGGCATTAGCAGGTTTGATCTTTGCAGCCAGATTGAATGCGGCCACCCCGAAAGCGGGCGTTAACTTTGAACTGGATGCGATCGCGGCCTGCTTTATTGGCGGAGCATCGGCCACAGGCGGAATCGGTACCGTGATAGGAGCCATGATCGGCGGACTGGTCATGGGCGTCATGAACAACGGGATGTCGCTGATCGGCCTCGGAATTGACTGGCAGCAGGGCATCAAAGGGCTGGTCTTGTTGTTAGCAGTAGCGTTTGATATTTACAATAAAAACAAGGCATCCTAATCATAGATGGAAAGACAAAGCTTCTGCACACCGGGCAGAAGCTTTTTTCATTTTGGGTGCTTAGAATCCCTGATATTGCTTGGAGAAACCCATTGTCAAAAGCGTGAAAAATCAATATACTAAGTACATTAATCATTTCATTTCAATTTGATAATCAGATCAGAACTGATGAAAGGAAATTATTATGTCTGCTCAACAACATCACTATGATATTGTCATCGTGGGAGGAGGGCTTGCCGGCTTGTCTGCGGCAGCATACCTGTCTCACAAAGGGAAAAAAGTTGCAGTCCTGGAGCGCGGAGTCTTGGGCGGTCGAGCAGTTACGTTGCCCATCAAAGGCTTTCACTTCAACTTCGGTGCCCATGCCATCTATGGTCGCGACACTTCCATGCTGCGCACTTTTGAAAAGGAATTGGGTCTTTCTATTCAGTGGCAAGATTTTTCCCCTAGCAAAGCAAAGTATGACATGGGAGATGAAGTAACGGATGTCCCTGCGAATATCTTGGGGCTTTTCCGCACAAAGGTAATGGGCGGTCTGGACAAGGTCTCCTTCACTTTCAATATTCTCAAAACCATGCTGAAGCTGGAATCCGGCCATCCTCATCTGTCCATTGAAAAATGGCTGGAGCAAAAAAATACGCCAGATGACGTAAGGGAAATGATGCTGACGCTGGCATCCTCCAACTTCTTCACCAAGGAGCCGGAGAAAATCCCGTCCGACGTGTTTTTCCGTTACTACTCTCGTCTCTTCCTTACCAATAAGCCCGTTGCTTATATCGGCGGCGGTTGGCAAGCGTTGATTAACGAATTTGTACGAGTGATTGAAAACAACAACGGAGCGATTCACACCAAAACCAAAATTGTGGGCGTTACGTACGAGAATGATCGGATCACAGGTGTCCATACGGAGGAAGACAGCTTTACGGCAGATAAGTTCATCATGTGTATTCCGCCAAAAGAGCTGGAGAAAATCATGACAGGCTCCAAGGTGGAAGGGCTGGTCAAGCATTACGCGCAATACGATCCAACGTATGTGATGGTGTATGATATCGGTCTGAAAAAGCGTATTGAGAGTCCTTACACGTACATTTACGATAAACAAAACAACATGTTCATCACAGACATTTCCTACTACGATACCAGCTGTACGCCTGAGGGAGGCCAACTGCTGCAGGCAACCGCCTATCTGCGTCAAGCCGATATGGGGAACAAAGAGATTTTGGAAGAATACAAGGCCAAGATCGAGCAGATGTACGACAAGCACTTCCCAGGCTGGAGAGAGGAATTGGTCGTTCCACGGGTTTCCCAGCGTGCGGTTGTACAAGAGATCAAGTGGAACATGCATCAACAACCAATGCCCGTGTTCTTCCCGGAATACCGCAACCTGTTCTTTGCAGGTGACTGGTGCCAGGGCCAAGGGCAACTGTCCGAGCTTTCCTTCTCAAGCTCACTTACTGTCTGTGATATGCTTTTGAAGCACGAATAGAAAGGCAAAAAGCCGGGGCTCACCTTTTTGGAGGTGAAACCGGCTTTTTTTCTTTAGACCTCATGATCCTCGTGTTCCTCGTCCAGCATGATGGTGCGGACATCATCCGTATGGCTGTCACAGTGGGGACAATAAAAGGTCATGCTGACTTCTTCGCCGCACGCTTGATGAATGATCTTGGAATAGCGCTGCTCCAGATGGCGGGAGCCCCAGATCGCGATGGCAGCAAGCACGGGGCGCAGCTCGTTTCCTTTCTCCGTCAAGACATACTCGAAGCGGGGAGGGTGCTTGCTGTACAGCGTGGAGTGAATGATCCCTGCCTGTTCCAGATGCTGCAAGCGTTCGGAAAGAATATTGGGCGCGATCCCCACCAGCGATTGCTTCAATTCATTAAATTTGCGTTTACCTCGAAACAGATCCCGGATGATCAAGAGTGTCCAACGATCTCCGATAATGTCCAACGTAGAGGCGATGTTGCAGGAATAATTATATTTTTTACTCATAGCTCCCTCGGTTTTCATGAAAATGAGTTGAACCTCTTTTACAAATGATTTTACAACAATTCAGGGGTGAAAATAAATTATAAATAGTTAGTTGTTTTTTAATACTTACTATCATAAAATAACCATGTCCAAATCATTCCATATAGGAGGCTATGAACATGATCCTGCACAAATTGCCTTGGGCTGGCGTTTTACTCGAAACCAAGCATACGAAGGTATTGATCGATCCCCTAGGAGATGCTGCCCCAAAGGTTACCTTGACAGGGACCCCGCTGGAACCACTTGCTGCATTGGGTGAATATCCGGATGTTTCCCTGATCCTGATTACCCATGTCCATCCAGACCATTTTGATCCCAAGTCGATCCAGGAGGCTTACGGGACGGATATTTTGCTTTTGCTTCCGGAAGAATCGGTTGAGGTCGCGCAGAAGGCCGGCTTTACACAGGTAATGGGCATGCGTATCGGAAGCCAGTTCCAGCATGGAGAGGTAACGGTGGCTGCCACGCACTCGGTCGATGGATTCGGGACACCGCAAGTGGCATGGCTGATTGAGGCAGAGGGGCGAAAAATCATGCATTGCGGGGACACACTCTGGCATGGTTTCTGGTGGATGATCGCCCGCAAGTATGGCCCCATCGACATCGCTTGTCTTCCGGTAAATGGCCCCTTGCTTCAGGTCCCTGGTTTGGATAGGCAAAGTGAGATAGAGGCGGTCATGTCGCCCGAGCAGGCTGTCGATGCGGCTTATTTGCTTGGTGTAAAAGCGATGGTTCCTATCCACTTTGGCACGTTTCACAACCCTCCTTTCTATATCGAGACGAATGAAGTCGTGCAGCGATTGCTTGCTGCAGGAGAAAAACAGGCGGTAGATGTACGGATCTTGAAAAGCGGCGAGGCACTGAACGTGTAAGGGCATGCTCCCGATACTCCAAAAAGATAATTGACAATCATTCTCAATGAGCATAACATGTAAATGAGATTGATTTTCATTATCTTTTGTAGAGAGAAGGAGAGACTTTCATGTCATCTTTGATCATGATCTATGCAAGCATGACGGGAAACACTGGGGAAATAGCGGAGGCGATCGCCGAAGGAGTGCGTGAGGCCGGGCTTGATCTGGTGGAAAAAGAGGTAATGGACGCATCGGCTTCCGAATTGAAGCAATATGACGGCATTTTGCTTGGCGCATATACGTGGGGGGACGGAGAGCTCCCGGATGAGTTTTTGGATTTTTATGAGGACATGGATCAGTTGGACTTGTCTGGCAAGAAAGTAGCCGTTTTTGGTTCTTGCGATTCTGCCTATGAGCATGTGGGAGCAGCTGTTGACTTGTTGATCGCGAAGGCGACAGAGCGGGGAGCGGAAGTAGTACTGGAAGGATTGAAAATAGAGCTGGCCCCTTCAGCTGCAGAGAAGGAAGCGTGCAAGAGCTTCGGGGATGCATTTGCCAAGCAGTTTGGTTGATGGTATGCCAACATTCTGATAAAGAAATAACCGGAGCACATCGACGCTCCGGTTTTTTTTCGCGCAGAATTCGTAAGATGATGGCTTGGGTTCTGCTTATGGAATTGTATGAAACCGATACTCACTGCGTTGGGCAAACCGTCGATAGCCCGCTCGCAAAAATGCGTTCTGCATTGGAACATTGTGTACGTCGGTGTCAGCGCGGATTGCCTGTATATCGGAATTGAGAAGTGTTTTTGTACCTTGTGCGAGCAAGTAGTCGATATATCCCTTTCCGCGCTGCTCAGGGACTACGCCAATATAGGCGATCGTGGCAAAAGCGGGTGCTAAGGCCGGCAGCACGATTCCCACCAGTTCCCCGTCATGGGTGTAGGCGATTTGCCACCAGTCCGGGTGTGACTGCATGTTCTGCAGATCCGCATAGAGTTCTTTGGCATACGCATATTCACCAAGCTGCTCTCGCTCATTTTCGATCCGATTATCCAAGGTCTGCATAGAAACACGCATAATGGCTTCGATCATTTTCTCTTCGCCTACCTGAGACAATGAGCGGTATTGAAGGGAAGGAGAGTCGGTTGGTAGGGCATCCGCGCCCGCATTCCATTCAAATCGCATCGTTTCGCGTTCAAGGGTAAAACCCGCTTGCCGCAACAGCTGGGCGCGTTTTTCTGGAAACGTTTGAAACTGCGGGGCAAGGGGTGGTGAGTCGAGAACATACTCCAATTGCGTCGCTCCGTGCTGCTTTAAAAGCGGAAACAAGGCAGCAAAAAAAGCGGTTCCGAGTTCGTTGAGGTCGTCTCTTTCCCAAGGAAGCTCCCACAGGACCATGGATTGAGGCACATCCAATTTGGGCAGCGTCCAAAGGGCGATCTGTCCAATCGGTGCATTCGCTTCCTCAAGAAAATAGCACCATTCTTGACGCATCGAGCGAGAGGAAAACATTTTTTCCATGTATTGCTGAACATCGTGGGGAGAAAATGCGCGATCACACAAGGTGGAAAATCGAGCAATCTCGTCAGGCTGAATCGCGCGAATGCTTTGGCTCGTAATTGTCATTCGAAGGATCTCCGCGCAACCCAGGAACCTTGCAACTTGCGGATCTGGATGATTTGTCCGGTATGATAAGCATCGTGCATGATGATATTGAGAACGGCTTCCCCGAGTGATGGTTGGGGGGAAGGACGATCGAAGGCGTCGTCATTGAGAGTGGCCAACACGTCCTGCAGCTCGCGATGGATGGCTTCCGCACGTTTTACGGTAGCTGCCCAAGCTGCTTCATCATCTGGAGAGGCGACTTCATACGTGCCATCATTTGTGCTGATGACATGTTCGAGTTCCTTTCCTTGCAATCTTTTCAATAGGCGCTCTTTGTAATAGAGCATATGATTGACCGTCTCCCAGATCGTATTGGCCGCTTCACCGGCAGGCCGCCAGCTTGCTTGAGCCGCAGTCAGTCCTTCCAGAGCCGGCTGCAACGGAGGATACCAAGATTCCTGGTCAAAGGTATGATCCAGTTCTTTTCGCAACAATTCGATACGATTCATCGAAACCAACCTCCTCAATTTGTTTGGAAAACAATGTTCGCTCCAGTTGTGTCACGGTATAATACAGATAAGAAATAAACGAGTGTAACCATCCAATTGTTCAATGGTGGTTACAGGTACAATTTACCATATACTGATAGTGGGGTCAACAGGAAAGCTGGTGGTTTAGGATGGGTTTTTTGTTTATGGATTTTTTAAACAGCGATTGGCGGGATTGGCGCGGCTCTGGACGAAAGGAAGACAGACTGGATCGGCAAGACTGGCTGGAATCGTTTTGCAAACAGTGGAAACTGGAGGCGCCGCTCCCGATTGATCCAGAAGCACGGAGACAATTAGGCGAGCTGCGAGAAGCCATGAGACGAATGATAGAGGGATTGGTACATGAAGGTGGATACGCGTCTGAGGATCTTGCCATCATCAATCAGGCACTGGCCTTGGCTTCCTCCTATCCGCGTCTAGCCATAGGGGAGATGGATGGGTTTCATCTCGAGCAGATTTCGTCCGTGCAAGGCTGGCCACGGGTTACGAGCCAGATCGCGGCTTCATTTGCTGATTTTTTGATCCAGGAAGATATACGGCGGTTGAAAATTTGCGACAACCAGGATTGCTGCTGGATCTTCTATGATGAAAGCCGCAACCGGGTACGCCGCTGGTGTGACGATAAAGCGTGCGGGAATCTGATGAAGGTGCGCCGTTTTCGGGAAAGACAAAAAGCACATACCGCAGTAACGGAAGACGGTGGAGAAAAAGGGAAATAAAATCAAAAGCTGTCTCAGGCGGAGATAGCTTTTTTGCACCTTGGTTGATTGCGAAGCAGATAACCCGCGTGATATGGTAGTGAAGGTTTTGCTGGATGAATGTAAGATCGGAGAAGGTAAAAATGGGCTGGACAATACTCGTATTTCTAGGCGCCTGCAGCTATGGCGTGCTTTCTACAATCGTAAAATTTGCCTATGATGCAGGCTTTACCGTAGATGAGGTAACCGGATGCCAGCTGTTGATTGCGGCTGCGCTCTCCTGGTTGCTCGTGCTATTTTTCGGGGGAAAACAGGCGGGGAAGAAAGAGTGGCTGTCCTTGCTGGCCACGGGCCTTTGCACAGGACTTACCGGGATTTTTTATTATGCCGCGCTTCAGTATATGGACGCCTCGCTCGCCATCATCATGCTGTTCCAATTTACCTGGATCGGCATGCTCTTGGAGAGTCTGCTAAGCAAAGTGTGGCCGGCGCCTTCCAAGCTGGCTGCGCTCGTCCTCCTATTGACTGGCACGGTTTTGGCCTCAGGTGTAATCGAGACCCAGCAGCAGTTTTCTATGGTTGGGGTGCTGCTAGGATTGATGGCTGCTATCTCGTATTCTTTCTTTATCTTGCTGAGCGGTCGTGTCGCCTTGGGAGTTAGTTCCTGGTCGCGTAACGCCATCTTGATGACTGGGGCTATGCTCATGACGTTCTTTGTCTATCCGCCCCGGTTTCTCTACAATGGCGCACTGTCGGAAGGACTATGGCTGTATGGGGCGGGATTAGCGCTTTTCGTCCTCATTTCCATCTTGTGCTTCACCTTCGGAGTGCCACGGATCGGATCGATGCTCGCTCTCATCTTGGGTTCGGCGGAGCTGCCAACTGCCGTGATGATGTCCCGCTTTATCTTGCAGGAGCAAGTGACCGGGCTGCAGTGGATGGGAGTTATCATTATTTTGCTGGGGATCGCGGTGCCGGAGTTGGTCAAGCAGAGAATGAAAGGATATGTGTAATTCGTTTTGAAAGGGAAATGGCATCCGCTGGGAGAAGTTATACTTCATCAATCGATCAAAAGAAAGGAACCGAAAAAAAAGTGTCAACCGATCAGAGAATTCATCCTGAATGCGCCCAGGCGATGCGTCGCCTGATGCAGATGCCGAATCCAAAATTTCAGGATTTTGTGGATCTGCGCACCTTTGGCACGGATTATTATTCCGGTTTGGGATGGGAAGAGCTGCAGCAATACATCAACGAGAAAACGATCACGATCGTGGAGCAATTTGAAGAGGAAGCGAATATTTTATCTGCGCTGCGCTGGGTGGCCCGTGGCTTGCCCGTCATGCTGGCTATTCGCAAGGTCAAAGCCGATTACGCGATGTATCGGTATAAGAAGCCGAATCGGGAGTAAGGAAAATCATTGCCATACATAAGGAGGAGTAACATGGAAAAACAATTGTCACTCACATGGGATTTGGATGTTTTCTTTGCGGGAGGGAGTCATTCGGCGGAGTTTAGCGCGCATCTCGACCAGCTTGAACAGGATATTGCCAAGCTGCAAGAAGCCATTCACTCTGGGGCGCAATCGGTC
This sequence comes from Bathyarchaeia archaeon, assembly GCA_035644815.1. GTDB lineage: Bacteria > Bacillota > Bacilli > Brevibacillales > Brevibacillaceae > Brevibacillus_F. Next base: position 12,489 of record DASQNU010000025.1, read on the forward strand.
GAGGATCACGCGGCCTTGATCGCTGCCATTCAGAGCATCGCCGTTCGTCTGAAGCAGGCGGGTGCATTTACGTCTTGCCTTACTGCGCAGGATGTCAAGGATGAGCAGGCGGTTTTGGCAAGTGGTCGGGTAAAATCAATCGCCGCTTCGTATCATGGGGCACTGACGAAGTGGGAGGAGCAATTACTGAACATTTCCGATGAACAGTGGGGTGATTTGCTTGCCCATCCAGAACATGCACAGATTGCCTTTCCGCTGGAGGAGAGAAGACGCCGAGCGAAGGAAAAGCTTGCTCCGGAGCAGGAAGTGCTTGCCAATGATCTGGCGGTCGATGGCTATCATGGCTGGCAGGATCTGTATAATGCAGTCGTAGGGCGAATCAAAATCGAAGTGGAGCATGAGGGCAAGCTGCAGCAGCTCTCGGTGGGGCAAGCAGCCAATTTGATGTCGCATGTCGATCGGGAAGTGCGTGAACGCGTCTTTGCCAAGTGGGAGCAAGCATGGGCAGAACAAGCCGAGCTGTGCGCACATGCTCTCAACCATCTTGGCGGCTTCCGGCTGCAGCTGTATCGTCACCGTGGTTGGGACGATATTCTGAAGGAACCGCTGGATATCAACCGGATGTCCGAGCGTACCTTGCATGCGATGTGGGAAGCGATCAACAATCGTAAGGACCGACTCGTCGCCTATCTGGAGCGAAAAGCAAAGCTGTTGGGTGTAGAAAAACTGAGCTGGGCGGATGTTGGAGCGCCGCTTGGCAGCGTCAATAAAGTGATCCCATATGAGGAAGCAGCAGCTTTCATTCAAGAGCAGTTTGGCCGTTTCAGTCCGCAGCTGAAGGACATGGCTGCCGTTGCTTTTGCGGATCGCTGGATTGAGGCGGAGGATCGTCCTGGCAAGCGTCCCGGTGGCTTTTGCACCAGCTTCCCGCAGAGTGGACAGTCACGGATCTTTATGACCTATGCAGGAAATACGGGCAATGTGTCTACATTGGCACACGAGCTGGGGCATGCATTCCATCAGCACGTCATGAGCGGCGTGCCGCCGATGGCGCAAAACTATGCGATGAACGTAGCGGAAACGGCATCGACCTATGCGGAAACCATCGTGACGGATGCCGCTGTCCAAGCAGCAACCACCCCGGAAGAAAGAATCGCCCTGCTGGAAGATAAAATTCAGCAAAGCGTCGCCTACTTCATGAATATCCAGGCGCGGTTTCTGTTCGAGCAACGCTTCTACGCGGAGCGTAAAAAGGGGCTTGTCTCGGTGGGCCGCTTGAATCAATTGATGGAGGAAGCGCAGCGGGAGGCGTATGGTGATGCCCTTTCTTCGTACGAACCACATTTCTGGGCATCGAAGCTGCACTTTTACATTACGACCTATCCGTTCTATAACTTCCCGTATACATTCGGCTATTTGTTCAGCATGAGTCTTTATGCCCGCACCTTGGAAGAAGGCCTCGCCTTTGAGGAGAAATATATCAATCTGTTGCGGGACACAGGCAGGCTGCCTGTTGAAGAGCTGGCCAAACGCCATCTGGGTGTAGAGATGGGAGATGTCGCGTTCTGGCAGCAAGCTGTGGATTTGGCGGTAGCGGATATCGAGGAATTTTTGCGTTTGACAGAGTAATTGCGAGACTAGAATATAGCCCGTTTCCTTCTGAGAAGGAGCGGGCTATTTTACGTTCACTTTACAAAAAATTAGCAAAAGTGTCGACAAAATAAGCCACAATGCCTAGTGGACTCCATAGTATCATAGATGTACAGAATCTCCCAAAAAATTGAAGGAGGAATCTATGAAACGGAACATTCCCAAATTAGCGGCTTTGCTGGTCGCAAGCAGCCTGGTTGCCGTCCCTGTCTTGCAGGCGACTGCAGCTCCCCAGCATCAAAGCGCGAAGGATGACGTGCAAGCAGCAAAAGAAGGAAAAGTAGCGGTCATTGAGATTGCCAATCAGTCATCCGATGCGATTTTGCAGTTGGGCAGCAAGGACGACGAGACGCTAACCCTCGTTGCAATCGCGAAGGATGAAAATGGCAACGTCATTACGGACAAGAAGATTCAATGGAAATCGTTGGACAAAAAGGTAGCAGTCGTAGATAAGAACGGAAACGTATCGGCCGTTCGTCCCGGAACTGCCCATATCGAAGCGAAGATGGCCAACGTCAGTGCGGTATTCCAAGTAACGGTTAAGTTTAAAGACAATTCGGACAGAGAACGCGCGGTGCGGGAAGCTACGGCAGCCATCGACGCACTCCCATCGCTAGAGGATTTGACGTTAGCGGATGCTCCGGCCGTAACAGCGGCGAGAGAAAAGGTCAATGCGGCGCTGGAGCTGGGAGCGCAGGAAAGCGAGATCAGTAATCTGGACGAGCTTGTCGATGCGGAAGAAAAACTGCGCGAGCTGCTGCCGGATCCCGTGCTTGTCCTGAAAGAGCAGACCATCGTCGAAGCGGACGAGAATGACGGAAGCATCGAGCAAGAGCAGATCGTTTCCGTCGAGGACGGCGCATTTGCCGATGATTTCAGCAAAGATCACGTGGTGATTACAAATCTGCCGGCAGGCCTGGACTATGACATCAGACGTATCGATGGCCAGAGCTTCTCGATCGTGTTTACCGGAAAAGCGAGCAATCATGCGGATGCGGACGATGTCGCGGATGCCCGGGTAATCGTAGTGAAGGAGAAAGTGGCGGGGGCCACTGATGATCTCAAAAGTGAAGCGTTCCAGTTTGATTTCCATAATCCTGACCAGCTAAGCATCGCCAAAGCGCGTGACATGGTAGGCGAAACAGTGACCATCCAAGGAACCGTGACGGCAGACAACGCGGCGATTGGCGGCGGGAAATTGTCAACGTTTATGCAGGATCAAAGCGGCGGTATCAACATCTTTAACCAAAATGCAAGCTTATTTCCAGAGCTGGTGGAGGGTGATAAGGTGGAGGTAACGGGAAAAATCACGGTGTATCGTGGTCTGACGGAAATCGTACCTGCTGCGGATGGCGTCAAGGTGCTGTCACAGGATCATCCGCTTCCGCAACCAGTCGCAATCGATCTGGCGAAGCTGGAGGATGCAAGCGTCGCTGAACCGCTGGAAGGTACATTGGTGGAAGTGACTGGATTCATTGACAGCATTCCGGGAAGTCCAGCAGGCGGAGGGTATAACGTCACCTTGATCGACAGCGAGTTCCATGGTGTCACCCTGCGCATCATGCAAGGCAGTATGGACATCAGCAAGGTGCAGGCGAAAAAATGGTACGAAATCACTGCGATTGTCGGGCAATTTGACAGCGGTTACCAATTGCTCCCACGGAAGGAAGCGGATCTTCAATTGCTGACCGAACAGCCTGATCCGCCGACTCAATCCGGTTCGTATCCATCCGCCATTTCGGAAGTGGTCGACGGGGATACGGTGCATCTGTCGGAGCCTGTCATCGGCCTGACTAAGGTCCGCTATGTCAATATCGACACGCCGGAGACCTATCACGCCGTCAATAATGAGCTGGATCGCAATCAAAAGGTCCAAGGGGAAAGAGCGAAGGCGTATTTGAAAACGCTCCTCCCAGCCGGTGAGGATGTAACGGTGAAGGTGGGAGTAGAAGCTACCGATGATTATGGACGTCTGCTTGGAGAAGTGATCCGTGATCGCGATCAGATGAACACCAATCTGGAAATGGTGCAAAGCGGAAATGCTTCGACGTACTTCATCTGGCCGTTTGACGAAGAGGTCTACGAGCCATACTCCCGCGCGGTCAAGGAAGCCGTATTGGACGGAAAAGGCATCTGGAATCCGTATGATCCTTTGCTGGAGCTGCCATTTGAGTTCCGGGGACGCGAGCAAGGCAAAGGACTGACTCGCTATGTCGGAAACTTTTATACCCATGAGTATGTAGCACCTGAGGAATTCAAAGCCATCCCGGTGGAAGCACGCGTCTTCTTCGCATCACCGGAAGAAGCCGAAGAGAACGGGTATGACCCAATGCCTGCAGAGGAAGTGGCGGATGGGCTGACGGTGGCTGCCGATAAAGCATCGCTCAAGCTCGCTTATGACGGCACTTCGCCTACCATCACACTGCCGGTTGCTGGAGAAGGCGGCACGACGATTGAGTGGAGCTTGCGTGATCCCGCCCAAAGTGACTTGATTCAGCTCTCGACGGGTGCGGTGAACCGCGCAGGACTTACGCACGATACCACCGTCACATTGGTTGCCACGATCAAAAAGGGTGAAGCGACAGACGTACAAGGCTTCCCTGTCTTGATCAAAGCGGAGTCCAGTACGAACCCAGACCCTGTGGTAACGGATCTCCTGATCTCCGAATATGTGGAGGGCAGCAGCAACAACAAAGCGATCGAGATCTATAACGGCACTGACCAGGAGATCGATCTGGAAGCGGGCGGATACGCATTGGTGCTATATGCCAACGGAAGCACATCCCCAACGAATACGTTCACCTTTACCGGAAAGCTGGCGGCGGGCAGCACGTATGTGATTGCCAATGCGTCTGCCAATGCAGCGATTCTGGAAAAGGCGCAAGCGACCAGCACGGTCACCTTCTTTAATGGAGATGACGCGCTGGTGCTCTACAAACATTACGACGCAGCGACCAAAACCGGAACGGTCATCGATGTCATCGGTGCGGTCGGTGTCGATCCGGGAACAGCCTGGGGCTCGGGTGTACGGACAGTTGACCAGACACTGGTACGTAAGAGCAGTGTTTACACAGGGAACACGAATGTGAACGGCCCCTTTGATCCGGCAAATGAATGGGAGAGCAAAGGGATTGATGCAATTGATGATTTAGGAAAACATCGAATCGAATAGGAATTGAATCGCCTCCCTTTTACAAAAAAGGGAGGTTTTTCTTGGTAAATGTCGTAAAAAAAGGAAGGTATTTCGCGAATGGCGACGAATAGAAAGAGATCATCTTTGTTATTAGGTGGAGACGAGGAGATGTCCTTTGTTATTTAGGCTTGCGATTACGGTTTTTGTCATTCACATTTCGCTGTCATCGATCTTGTTGAATACGGTATGTCATCTTCCTTTTATGTTCATGTCCGGTGGCTTGCTGCTGTTCCTAGTCTGGATGGAAAAAAAGTATCCTCGACTCTGGGTGCTGCAGCTGCTGACTTTGGCACTGTTTCAATGGTCTAGCATGGTTAACGGGTTTACACCGCTTTATTTGTTCTTTGTCGGAAAAGAAGCATATCGGTTCAAGGATCTGCACAAATCCATTGCTGCGGCATTTGCCTACATCGTCGTGTTTGCGACGATACGCCTTACCTACGATCCCTTTGATCTCAGCCATGCGCTGATGATCTGGAGCGATATCATGGCTTCTATGGCTGTCGCTGTCGCCGTGCATTTTATCGTCCGCTTTGAAAGAGAGAAGCATGATCTGGACAGGCGCTATGATTTTTTGGCCAAGCATGATGCCTTGACGGGGCTGGTCAATTTTCAGGAGTGTCATATTCGGTTGCAGGAATTGGTCAATAAAGGGGCTTCCTTATGCTTTATCTTGATTGATTGCAACGATTTGAAAGCGCTAAACAGCGATTATGG
>DASQNU010000026.1:0-32527 GCA_035644815.1 Bathyarchaeia archaeon
GAAGCCTATATCAAATGCAAGAAGCAGCTGCCAGGCGAGTTGATCGGTCAATTCGGAGAGGCGATCACCAAGGTGTTTCTCCATCCGGAGCAGGGGCCATTCTACGCCTCGAGACTGATTCATTCCGATAAAGGCTTCTGCATACTGAAAATGATTTCTTCGTATATTGAGAGCTTGAAAGCGAACCTCGAATCGTTCCAACAGGAGATTGACGAAATTCGCGATGTAGCGAACGAAAAGCTTGGCGATGCCCGCAGCGCCTTTATCTCCAAGGACAAAAAGAAAAACGCGTATATCGAGGCCAAAATCACTGAGTACCAGATTCGCGGCGATCAGGAAAAGCTGGAGCAAATGATCGAGTTTTACGAGGATCTATACCGCTTGCTCAATCAGGAAAACAACCGGATATACTCTGTCTTCACGGAAATTCTGAATGCACTCAACCAGATTTTCGAGAAAAACGGCGATATCCTGCTCAACGGTGAAGAAGAGACCGATCGTACCGGCAACCGGACGTATTACTGGAATATCGTCAACGTGCCCGATATCGCCAAGGTGATCAGCAACATCATGGACGAAAAGGACACCGATGATCTGATCCGTGAATTTACCCAAGAGCTGCTCAAGCGCTCCGACAAATGGGTGAAGGAGCAAGAGGTCGATATCGTCAGCTCCATCTCAGACTTCCTGAGTGACGAATTTGGCGATCTGATCACCAAGTCCATGGAAGAGTTCCTGTTGATCAAGTACGGACAGGACGAGACGATCGACCGCATCGTAGAGCGCAAAATCGCCAACAAGCTGGACGAGGAAGCCGTACCGGTGTTCCATCTGAGCAACAGCATCGGCAATCTCCACTTCCCATCCTGGGGCTTCGTCTCCGTACCGGTGAAGGCGCCTGGTATTTTGAAAGGGATCAAAAACTATCAAAACACCTCGATCAGCGGCTCGCGCTTCACGGTGAAGGAGAGCGAAGTCAAGAACCGGATTTTCTGGCTGAACACGAAAAACGGGGTGCCGCTCTTTGTCTATACACCGCTGAAAGTGTATGAAGAAAGCTATGAACGCACGATTCTGGACAAAGAAGGGATTGGACGCCATCTGGTGCAATCCGAGAAGGACAACTGGACGTACCTGCCATCTCCGATTCCGGAAAAGTCGTGGGGAGAAACCTATGAGAATGATCGCGTCCGCGCTTACAATCAGCAAATCCGCGGGCTGTTCAAACGTGCGATGCAGCTAGGCATCATTGTGGAAAAGGGAGAAGACAGCCAATCCAGCAGCCGCTACGAATGCATCATGACCAAACCGATCTCGCTGTCGACCGTTCTTGGCAAATACAAGCTGACCAATGCGGACGGCAAACCGAATCCAGGCGAAGTGAAACGAGCGCTGCAAGAGCTGAAAGGCTATCTGGAAGGCGGCCTGGAGAAAGAAGCGGTGCGCCCGATCTTTGGCAGTGTAAACGAAGAGATGGCGATGGAAAACCTGATCCGCTCTCCGCGATTGATCCGCCTTGTGCGTCAAGAAGTGCGGAGCCAAGAAGAGATCATAGAGAAAATCGCCGAGCTGGAAGCAACCATCGGCGCGCTGCAAGGAGAGGAAGCCCTGCTCGATCTGTTCCTCGAAGTGATGTACACAGGCACGATTTGCAAGCGTGGAGCGCAGTATGTGTACGATCGGGATGAGGAAGAAGAGGCGTGGGAGCCATTCGTCAACCTGATGAAAACGAACAAATATGTGGAATTCGCGATCTTGGACAGCATGCGCACGCTCGAGCCGAAAAAGGCAAGTCTATTGAAACGCAAAAGCAGCCAGCGCAGCGCAGAGATGACCGCTTCGGAAGATACATCGGCATTGATTGCCAAACTGGAGGAGCTGGCGGGATCCGTCAAAGATACCCGTGATGCCCTGGAATATGATCGCAGTGATCTGGTCAATGGGGAAGAGATGTACGATTTCTACAAGCGCGCCTACTCGAAGCTGAACGACATGATCAAAATGCTGAAATAAAGAAATGCGAGCAGGTGGAATGATGAAGGAGCTCATCCAACAATTTGCCTTTGACTACGAGCGAGACTGCGATGGACGGCTGTCGATGGAAGATGAACAGCGAAGCATTCATCATCCGGTGGTATTTCTGTTCATTGGCGATAAATGCGCGACGATTCTGGAGCGTCTGGCAGAAGGCAATGACATGGAATGGAACAACGCCAAGGCCGTGCCGTACATTCATGTCACGACAAAGGAAACGGTAGCCAAGGACAATGTCTATTCGTTGGCCTGGGAATTGCCATCTCTGGACAAAAAAAGCATGCGCCCCGAGATACACCATGTCTTCTTGCAAACAAAAGAGCCGCTGATTCAGCTGAATCGGTTGATCCGCCGGGTCAGCGGCCATCTGTCGCAGCACGGCTCATCGTACAGCTCGGTGCAAACATTGAATCTGGCGGTGGTCACACAGGCGGATGATCCGCTCAATGTGCTGCTGCCTGAGCTTACCCTGCTCGTTACAAACATCCTGCAAGAGTCTTATAAAAACGTACAGATGGATCTGTACGTTTTGTTGCAGGAGTGGCAGCAGGAGGCGCATTCCAGCTATGCCCAAGCGCTCGCTTGCAGCTTTTTGCGCGAGCTGGATGGTTATCAGCAGCAGGACTACCATTTTTCAGCACCGCTGCTAGTTACCGAAGATGGGATCGAATTGCCGGTGGAGCATAAGCGCAGTCCATTGTTCAATCTGGCTTATGTGCTGGGAGATAAGGATGAACATGGTGTGTTGATCGCGAATCAACCCGAACGGCAAAGCCGCTTGATCTCCAAGCTGGTCCTGTTGAAAAATCAAACACCGAGTCCGGAGCCGCAGCAAAGCGACCGTTACAACCGGATGCAATTTTGGCGCAGCGTGACTACCGCTGATCGCAAGCCTGCCTATGCTTCGGCCGGCCTTGCCCGTTTGAAGAGACCGAATCAGGCGATTGCGATCACGGTGCTGGACGCTGTCTATAAAAGGATGCTGGAGCGCATGGAGGATCCTGCTGAAATCGACCACGACTGGCTGCGTGCCATTCTTGGTCTTGATGCGGTCTCGCTGGCCAGACGTGTGCAAAGCGCACTTCCTGAAGTAGAAAGGCTGGAGGAAATGCATGGCTTGATGAGCTATGAACGACCGTACCGCCAGATCAGCGAGCTCACGGTCAAGCAGGCAGAGCTTGAGCTATTTGCTGGGAGCGCTCAACAATTTTTCGAGCGTCATTTCGTAGAACGAGCCCGGATCGGGTTGGCTTTAGAGGCATTGGGGCAACGGCTGCGGCAGCGTTTGGAAGAAGCAGTGGTTGCAGACGATCGCTACGGATTATTTGCTGCTTATGAAATGACCCGCGAATCCGATCAGGGAAAAGGCTTGTTTGCCGATTTGCAAAAGGCACTGCGTGATACCGGCAGTCAGCTGGAGCGGGCGAAAGCGGAGCTGGCCGATTTTTACCAGCAGCCGGCATATGCCCTGGAGCTGCCCAAGCTCGGTTGGTTTGCCCGCGACAAGCAGCGCCTTCAGCAATTCAACCGGGAGCTGCTGACACAAATCTACGAGCGCAAATATGAGATTTTGTATCTGGAGCTGCTGCAGACCTTGTTGGAAGCAAACAGAGCCGCCTTATATGAGGCTCATCAGGAATATCGCAAACGGGTGGAGCGGCTGTACGAGTTTCGCAAGCTGACCGGGGACATCGCCACGGACAGTGTGCGCCGGGCATCGGCGGATATCGGTCGCAACATTCCCGAATATTACGGCGCGATTGTTTCGAAGCTGCTTGATTCGTTAGAAACGAAGTACGGCCCACGCTTTTACTTCTCCGAGCGCTTTTCCTTGCAGCCCGTATGGGAGGGGGAAGCCGCAAAAAGCTGGCTGGATCGCTTCACCATGTTTTGCCGTACGCAGCTTATGACGCAGGCTCCTTTCCAGCAGAGCTTTGAAGAAGAGCTTCTGCAGCGGACGAATGTCATGACCGAGTATGGCAATCAGCAGGTGCTCACCCGCGGTGCTTTATTTGCCGAGCTTTTCCGCCGTATGGAGGAGGAAGCCGCGATTCGTGTACAGCTGCTCCAGTTTACCCAGAAGCATCGCTACGAGGAAGCCTATTATTTTGGCGATACCCAGAGCGAATGGGTCCGCTATGCGCTGCAGCGAGATCGCGAGCTGCATGCCTATAAGCTCGGGTGTATTCATCAGCATCGCAGCAGTGGCATTGAGAAGGTGAGGCTGATGGGCGGCTTCCATCTCGAAAATCTGCAAATCTATCAAATTGGCCGAAAATATTACGAGTCCTATCAGGAAAACGGCTATTGCTTTCATCCTGAGCAACTCAGCATAGAGAGAGGAGGCGATGGAATTGCGGCAACGAAAATGGAACGCATTGATGATAGGGGCTAGTCTGGTGGGTGCCCTGATCGGTTTTGCCGTTGGCGAGTGGTTGCTCATCCAGTTCTCCCAGCAGTGGCCGCATTGGGTATTGATCGGCGTTTATTTTGGGCAGCTTGCCTTATGGATTGGCTTGCTGGCGCTACTGTCCGAGATCATCTCGCCGCGCCTGAACGGAATGGGCTGGAAACAGCGTTATTCGAGCCATTCATGGAAGATGCTGGTGCCCAGCACGCTTGTCATGCTATTTGCAGCGGGTGCCTTGTTTCAAGCCGTCTATGGCTATACCCTGCAGCGAAACGGATCTGCCGAAAATATCGTACTGCTATTGGATGTCTCCAGCAGCATGAATTCCAATGATCCCAGCGGTCAGCTATTTCAGGCAGCGACCAATCTGGTGAAAGTAATCGATAACGACAAGCGCATTGCGGTTATTGCTTTTAATAGCAAGGCCGATTTGCTGCAGCCGCTGACAGCCTTGAATGACCAGACCCGTCAGGCCATTGTACAAAAGCTGGGCGGCTACGAGAAACCGGATGGCGGCACCGATTTTAACGAAGCCTTGAAGCTGGGCTTCTCTCAAATCCTGCCTGTTCAGCAGGAAAACAGTATGATGGTGCTTATGTCGGATGGACACAGCAACGTGAATTACGCAGAAGTGGTTGCTCCGCTGCAGCAAGCGCATGTCCCGGTTCATACGGTCGGAATGAGTGCAGCTGATCAGGATGGGACGGAGCAATTGAAAAAGATTGCGGAACAGACAGCCGGGGCTTACTACGATGTGGCGGATGCCAGTCAGTTGACAGGGATTTTCGAGCATATTTACAAGACGAGCCAGGAAGAGCGTCACCTGGTTGGCGAGCGGACAGGCGCGTTGCAGGACAGTCTTCTCTATGGAGCGCTGAGGGTGATCAGCCTGTTGTTGATCGGAACACTGCTGGGCTTGTCTCTGGGACTTGTGTTTGACAATAAATATTTGGCAAAAAGCTTCATGATCGGGGGAACTGTTGCGGGACTCTTGGCAGGCTTGCTGTTGGAGAAGGGACTGAGCGGTTTTGCTTTTACAGACGCGCTGGATCGGATGATTGCGGATGCCATTCTAGGTATCATCGTTTCTCTTTTTACTGCACTGATCCCGATTCCGACCGAAATTCCGCAAGGGGGACGAAGCAGCTTTCGCCCTGGTCGTTTTTCTGCGAGCAAAAGCTTCCGCAAGCCTGAGAGCTTCAGCTCCCGATTTGACTCACAGGAGTAGATGGACGTGAACTGGAGAGAAGAGATCACCCCGAAACAAGAAATACGCAAGGTTACAGCCTCTCTGCAAGAAGGCGAATGCCTGATTCACTGGCACTGGCCACAGGAGGTCCCTTGCGTCTATATCCATAAATCTTCCGCTGATGCCGTTTTCTGTCCCGAAGAGGTAACGTTTGCGCAAATGAAGCTGCTGACGCGGGAGGAATACAAGACAAATGGCGGCTACCGCGAACGGATTGAGGGCGTCGGACGCTATGCCATCCGCATTTTTCCGTGTGTGATGGAGGAGGGGCGTCCGCGAATCCTGCTGCAAACCAATGAAGAAAATCAGGTCGTGATCCGCAGTGGCAAGTCACGGGTGCGCTATCAGCTCAAGCAAAAAACGGGATGGTTCAGCAAAATGCAGACGGTGCAAATTCGCATTCACACAGAGGTGCCCATCCCCCGGGAAGCGCTCTGTTATGTGAAAAAAACAGGAGAGTATCCTTTGCATAAGGACGATGGCCTCCAGTATGCCTTTCTGCATGATTTTGCACCGGGATATAACGTATTGCCTGAAATTCAGATCGGAAAGCACGATTACATCCGTCTCTTTTTTACAGACGGCAAAAGATATGGGGAACTGTACGAGTTGATTCCCGAATAGGAGAGAATCGGTATGTTTACATTCTTGAAGCAGCTCTTTGACCGCAAAGAGCCGGAAATGGAGCGACTGCCGTTTTACGATATCGTCTGCCCGTATTGCTTCGCGAAATTTGCGCCGGATCAGGTGGTCTTCCGGGCGACACATCATCGCGATGATGACGAGGACTATGCTTTGCAGGAAGATGAGCTGCTGAATCAGTATCGGGACAAGTTCGGATTAGAGGCAATTGAGGAGCTGGAGGCGGTCATTGAGCCGGATTCGGTACCAGAAGAGTACCACCTGATCGTGGATGAAGTGCTGGTGGGGCTGACCGATCGCTACGGCAAGGTGACCAAGCGCCGCCTCTGCTCGCATTGTCACAATGAGCTGCCGATCACCGCAGGAAAGGCGCCGAGCAACATCATCTCGATTGTCGGAGCTTCGCAGGTCGGCAAATCCGTGTACATGACCTCGCTGATCCATACGCTGCAGCATAGCACGGCCAGCCGTTTTGACGCAGCCTGCATGCCGTTGAACGCCGAGATCAGCCGCCGTTTCCGCGAGCAATACGAAGCGCCGTTGTTTGAGCGTGGGCAGCTGTTGGATTCTACGCAAAAAGAGAAGCGGCAGGAGCCGTTCATCTTCCAATTCATTTTCAAGGATACGTCCAAGGCACCGATCTCTCTGGTCTTTTTTGACGTAGCGGGAGAAGGTATGGTCGATCGGGATTATCTCGACCTGTATGCCGCCCATATCAAAAATTCGTCCGGGATCCTGTTTCTCGTGGATCCATTGCAAATCCGCACCATCCGGGACAAGATCCGGATTCATATGGGCGATGAGGAAGGCGAGTTTACAGCGCGCTATGATGAACCACGGGAAGTATTGATCACGCTGTTTGAGAATTTTATCGGCTATCAGCAGCAGAGCAAGACGGATATTCCTACAGCCATCGTCCTGACGAAGAGCGATATGCTCCATTCCTTGAAGGACGAAGAGAGCGATTATATCCGTCCCAACAGCAATGTGTTCCGCAATGTGGTTCACAGACAGGTGCTCGATCTGGTTGAGTTCGAGAATATCAATGGCGAGGTGCGCCGCTTCATCGAGAAAGTTGACCGGCCGTTCAAGGATGCGCTGGAGGTCTACTTTACCAACACCGCCTATTTTGCCGTCTCGGCCTTGGGCAGCAATCCGGTGGAGCAAAAAGTCAGCGGGCTTGTCACTCCAATCCGCGTGGATGAGCCGTTTATCTGGCTGATGCATCAGCTTCAATACATCAAGGGGAGGGAGCAGTAGTGCGCCAACCCATCTTGCAGCAATATTACACACGTGCCCGGGAAGGCGTTTTCCGCACCAATGAGGGGTACGACACCATCGCGAAATCTCCGCAGCTGGAGAATGGCTTCATAAAGAAGACCCTTCACCCCTTTTGCAGCTATGACGCACCGAAAGAACTGCAGGAACGAAGTGAAAAGGATCTTATGCAGTATCCGCAAGCCCTGTTGCTTTTCTACAGTGAGTCTGGAGAGATGGTGCTCGGGCAGAGTGCCTATGTGGGCGCGGATTTTACCGGACAGCGCAATACGTTTTTTAGCCACAATTATGTGATACCGCTGTCCAGGCAGGAGGAGTACTGGAAGCACCCTGCGAAAATTGCGGGAGCAACGGGCTTCGTCACCCAGTACGATCCTTCGGCCGGAAAGACGCTTCCTGAGCTGGAGGATACACCGTACCGTGATAGGCTGGCAGGCAGCAGCGCCAGACAAATCCTGCAGCAGCTGGGCATCGAGGAGAAGATGTACAAGCAACTTCTAGCGGCAGTGATGACCGCGGTGGCAGGGAAGAAAAAAGTATTCGTAGTGCCTTCTTGTGATGTCAGTGAAATGTCGGATTGGGCCAGAGCCTTGCTTCAGGTGCTTTATCTGGGGCTTCCCTATGCGCATCGCCGCCGTTTCGGTTTTCTTACTTATATGAGTGAACCGGAGAGCCGCAAGCATCTGCATTTGATGATCGTTCCGCCAGGCAGCATCCGCCCGGGTGACGCGGCGATCGACAAGGAATTTCAGTTTGATTTTGCGGCGAATCGCTACCAACATGCGGAGCTTGCTGCCGGCGTTCCCTACTATCTTGATTTTGTCTGGGAGCATTTGGAGCAGGCGGAAGAGCTGGGCCGGTTTTTTCAGTTTGCCGAAGAGGTGCTGGCAGGTGCAGATCGGGCAAAATCGCTGAGCCTGCTTACGTATCATGAATTGGCGGTCCTGTACTTGACCGAGCGGGGAAAGGCTTATCCGTATGAGCAGAACAAAGCCGCGGTGTTCAGTCTGCTGGTGCAATACGCGGGGATGAAGGGATTGCAGAATAAGGAGCGGTTGCACTCACTGTTCCGCGGTCTTTTTGTAGGAGAAAAACAAGCGCTTGCGGCAGGACAGCAGCCAGCCATAGAGACAGTCAAGGCGGTTATTGATTACGCTTCGCTGGTGCTGGAGGAGCAAGACGTTAAGGAATATTTAAGATATGTGCTAGAAGTCGTGATCAGAGGCTACGAACACGGCGAGGCGGGCTGGATGGATCAAATTTACGGGCATGCACAGCAGGATGCAAGATTCTTCCGCCCGTTGATGCAGAGCATTATCACAAGCGAGCAATTGGCCAAGCCTTTGTTTTTAGACTATCTCGACAGACGGCTGCTTACGGTGAAGGATGTAAACGGATTGCTGGAGGAGCTGGCGTTTTGGCTGAAACGGGTGCCGCCCCTCCGGGAATACCGTGCCTTTTTTACCAGTATGGCGAAGCCGGTAGATCCTGTACTGAAAGCGGAGCAGGATCTCGTCGGAAGCATACTTCGTCTGCACCAGCGTGTCGAGGAAAGCGGTGTGTCCCCACAAGCGGCAGGGGAATTCCTCGATGCCGCCGATCAAGCGATGCTGCAAGCCTTGCCCATTGAGAAGCTCTCTGTCCGTGAGATCAGCCAGATTGGCGCGTTGTTGCAGGAAAAGCCGAAGCGCTTTGCGCAGAATCTGGATTGGACAAGTCGCCAAAAGCTCGGTCTGCTGCTAACCATCAGCCAGCTGTGGGAGGATCCGCATGCCCTTGACATAGAAGATGTGTTTGAACAGATGGATAAGGACACGATTGAGCAGTTCCAAAGTTTACTGCTGCGGCAACTGCAGGTAGCGGACTGGGAGGAAGGGGTCTACGCATTGCTGCCGTATGCGTTTTATCTAGAAGAGGATGAGTGTCGATATGATCAGATGCTCCGTTTTGTGACAGAGCGTGGCGGACGGGAAGGGCTGCCGGCCTTTGTCCAGTGGTCGTTAAGGCAAGAAAGGTTCCTGACGGGAATGAGGCTGAAACCGACCTATCGCCAAGCGCTCAAATCTCATTTCTTGCTGGAAAATCGCGAAGCCTTGCAAAAAAAGGCTACGAGATCGGTATGGTATGCCATCCGACACACCGATTTACAAAGACTGTTGGATGAAGTAAGAGACGAGACGGCAAATGGCTTGGTCCGCTTTTTTCGCAAGCCTGCGGGCAAGACGGTCATCATCATGACAGGGCTGCTCGGCATTGGAGCGATTGGTGCGGCAATCATGCTAGGCACACAGAAACCGGTTCCGGTGGAGGAAAAGCCGCCTGAAGTACAACCAATACCTGCGACGCCCGTTTACTATGGCCCGCCGATCCCGCAACAGGTGGAAATGGCACCATTGACACCAACCGAGAATGACAGCGATGAGCCATCCTCAACAGATTCACAATCCGAGGAGCAGAACCAAGCGCCAACGCCAACCACATCTTAAGCGGACTTTCGCATCACATGGATTACACATACGAGGCTGTCGCGATTTCGGCAGTCTCTTTTTAGTCGGGAAAGTTTACGGGGCTGTATGAATGTGTGTTACCTTTATGTTAGCGTGACTAGATGTTCACTTTCATAAGCAAAGTACATACAAGGAAAGTCATTTTTCTTTCATTCTTTTATAAAGCTTGAACGATACAAAGTGGTACGAGAGGAAGGGAAGAACGGGACGAACGGAGTCTTTGTCACACCAACAAAGGTGGAGCTTCCAAAAACGGTACACGCTTGTTGTGCAACCTCTACGTTGAAAGCGCTCCCACGAAACTTTTGCGCAACGTACCGTTTTTGGAAGCGGAACCGGACAGTACCCACTCCCTTGCGGGTGTGACAAGAATGGAGTCGGCCCGTTCTTCTCTTCCCCCACCACAATGTAGGACACAAACTATGATAAAAAAATCGACTTTACAAACTTTTGTCCGAGTGATAAACTTTTGTTTGCGAAGAAGAGGACGGCAGAAAGGAGGGGTTATACATGGAACCATTGGGAAAAGAGTCACTAATTTTACAGTATATCCGGATCAACCCCTTTATCAGTCAGCAGGAGCTGGCAGAAAAAGTAGGCATTTCACGCTCAGCGGTTGCTGGGTACATTGCGAACTTGACCAAACGAGGCGTAATCAAAGGAAGAGCCTATATCATGAGTGATGAATCATCCATCGTCTGTATCGGTGGTGCCAATCTGGATCGAAAGGCTTTGAGCAAGCAGAAGGTGCGGCTCCACTCCTCCAATCCGGTAACCGTAATGGAATCTTGCGGAGGCGTTGCCCGTAATGTCGCGGAAAATCTGGGACGGTTGGGCTGGCATACGGCACTCATTAGCTGTGTGGGAGATGATCACGAGGGCAAATGGCTGCTTCAGGAAACCAAGCTGCTCGGTGTTGATGTAAGCGGCACTTGGACGGTGCCAGGGGAACGGACAGGCACCTATACCGCTTTGCTAGACACCGATGGCGAGATGATCATCTCCATGGCGAATATGGACATCTATGATCGTTTTACCCCGGACATGCTGGCTGAACGCTGGTCTCATCTGGCTGCAGCCAAGGCGGTGTTCGTGGATACCAATTTGCCAGCTGAATCGCTGCAATACTTGATTGAACGTTGTCGCGCAGAAGGGATCTCTCTATATGTAGATCCGGTTTCTTCCGCGAAGGCTGCCAAATTGCCAGAACGCTTGGATGGCGTGCAAACGATTATGCCCAATCGTGAAGAAGCCGAGGTCCTCGGAGGCATGAAGATCGAATCGATCGAGGACTGCCGGATTGCATGTGATAGGATAAGAAACCGCGGTGCAAGCAGTGTCGTAGTGACACTTGGCGAACAAGGGATTTGCTTCGCCACAGAAGACGGCTTTGAGCATTTCAAGCCCGATCCTGTAGAGGTGGTTGATGTAACCGGAGCAGGCGACTCCTTTGCTGCTGGCTTTCTGCACGGAATGGCGGCTGGAGAGCCATTTGCGAGAGCCTGCAAGCTGGGGCTTGCCGCGGCCAACCTGACGCTGCAGACAGAGCGATCCGTATCCCCGTTGATGCAAGCTGAACGTTTATACCAAATGATTGAAGCATAAAAAAGGAGAGAAACCATGATGAAACAATATCTCAGCTTCACAGATGAAGTACGCGAAGCACTTGAAAAGAATTTGCCGATCGTAGCCCTGGAGACCACCATTATTTCACACGGAATGCCGTATCCACAAAATATCGAAATGGCAAAAGAAGTTGAGCAGATCATCCGCGACAATGGAGCGGTACCGGCAACCATCGGCCTGATGGACGGCATGATCAAGATCGGATTAACGGATGAAGAGCTCGAGCGGTTCGCCACCGATCAGTCGGTCGAAAAAGTAAGCCGTCGCGATTTCCCCTATATTCTGGCAACCGGAAAAATCGGAGCGACAACTGTAGCAGCAACCATGATTGCCGCAGAAATGGCCGGCATTAAAGTATTTGCCACAGGGGGGATCGGCGGGGTGCATCGGGAAGGGGAAATCACCTGGGATGTTTCCGCTGACCTGACTGAGCTGGCACAGACGAATGTGGCTGTTGTCTGCGCAGGGGCTAAATCGATTCTCGACATCGGACGCACCTTAGAGTATTTAGAGACACAAGGGGTGCCTGTGGTTGGCTACCGTTGTGAGAAGTTCCCGTCCTTCTATTCCCGAGAAAGCGAGTATGGCGTAGATTTCACACTGGATACTCCGGAAGCGGTCGGAACCTTGCTAGATACCAAATGGAAGCTCGGTCTGCAAGGCGGACTCGTGATCGCCAACCCGGTGCCAGAGGCTGACGCGCTGGATTATGGACAAATCGGTGCTGTCATTGAAAAGGCGCTTGCTGAAGCCAAGGAAAAGGGCATCAGCGGCAAACAAGTAACACCGTTTTTGCTGGATAAAGTGAAGCAATTGACCGTCGGCAAAAGCTTGCAAACCAATATTGCTTTGGTGAAGCACAATGCACAAGTAGCTGCTCAAATTGCAGCTGCTTATCAGGCAAAACAATAGGCTAGTCTTGGGAAACCCCAACGTTCGCGAGAAAGAGGACGTTGGGGTTTTTTCGTGAACGAAGCAATCTGAAAAATATGGTATCATTTGGGTATTGAAGTTCAGCAGTAAGCTAGTTGAGAAACGCTGAGAAGAGAAAGGTGAGATGAGAAGTATGGCTCAAGTAAAGATTTTTGGCGTAAAGGAACATTTGCATCCCATCAGGAAAGCGTTGTCGGACATCATTCATGCTTGTATCGTCGAGGCGCTGCAATATCCGATTGATAAACGATTTCACCGTTTTTTTTCGATGGAAAAAGAAGACTTCTATTTCCCGGCTGACAGAACGGAAGCATATACGGTCATTGAGATTAGCCTGTTTGAAGGACGCTCGGTCGAAACGAAAAAACAGTTAATAAGGCTCCTCTTCGATCGCCTCCACAACCAATTACCACTCTCCCCGCAAGATATTGAAATCACCATTTTTGAGACGCCAAAAGCGAATTGGGGAATCAGAGGGTTGCCTGGGGATGAACTGCAACTGCCTTATCAGGTCAATGTATAAGGAGGACATCTTTCTGTGCATGGAGGCTTTGCTGGAGTAAGGCATCAGTTTACGAAAAAGTGAGTAATGTCATCTTATCGAGAATGGGAGAATGGCAAAATGGAACCGATTACGATACCTGATCTTTCCCCAAGACCGTTTAAGACGGATGAGGCTTCCAAGAATCAGCATGAAGAAGCATGGCCATTCGTGCTGGAACAGCTTGATATGCAGATGAAAAATAGGTAATGAGGGGCGATACAGAATGAATGTGGTAAACGCGGCCCTAGAGGACATAAATGGCTGGTTAGAGCTGGCTGTTGAAGTCGAATCTCTTTTTGGTCCAATGGTAGAGGACCCGAAGTTTCTTCAGGCTTTAGAGAAAAATATCCAACGGCAAACGGCATTCTGTGTACGGGAAAATGACGGAATGCCTGGATCGCGCTTGCTCGGTGGAGTCTTATTTTCATCTACACAGGCTCCCGCATATGAGATTGGCTGGCTAGCGGTGTCGTCACATGCGAGAAACAAAGGAGTTGCAACCGAGCTGCTTCGCCATCTGTTGAAACTCATTGTGACACCAGCTGAGATTTCCGTCATCACATTTGGGGAAGAGATTGCAGAGGGCAGACCTGCTAGAGAGTTTTATCAAAAATTCGGATTCATCCCCGTAGCGGAATCGATACCGAATGGTCCAGAAGGTGGAACACGGCAAAAATTCAAGTTGAGAATGACAAACGAATGTTAGCGAGCAGAATCGTTTCTGCTCTTTTTTTGTCTGTATGCAAAAGGAATCGCCTTCCCTATGAGCGAAATAAGCTACATTTTCCCATCACAAACACAAGCGTTAGGAGGGGATTCCATTGTCAGATCCACCGCAAAGAACATCTGCTTTTCTGCCGCGAGTCACGCTCCGAACCAAAATGCTTACGCTGTTTTTATGTCTCATCGCCATTCCGCTCAGCTTGCAAGGCATGATCACCTACCACAGATTCTCCACCTCCACTGAAGACCGAACTGTCGAATATACCGCCCAAATCGTGCATCAAATCAATCAGAACATGGATCGAAATCTAGCGGAAATGAAGCGCCTCTCTTTAACCCCACTCTATGACAACAGCATCATCGCGATATTAAAGGAACTGCACGTAAATCAAGAAGCATCCGTCTTTCTTTCTTCGGAAAAACGCCAAAAGATGTTCCTGTATATTTCCAGCCTCACCTATAGCCGTCCCGAAATAAAGGGGATACAGATAATCGCAACGAACGGTACCATCTTTTCCAACCTTGATCCCTCTACCGTGTCTTCAAAAGTTAATCTGCCAGTGGAGCCCTGGTATAGCCGGGTGGTTGAGGGTAACGGCGCTGCTGTGATCATCCCGCAGCATCGTCCCGGTTACTATCTAGATTCTGCGCAACCCTATTTTTCAGTGGCCCGTCTGCTTCGTGAACCAACTACCAACGAACCGCTCGGGATCATGAAAATCGATCTGAAAATGGATATGATCGAGCAACTGTTGGCCAACATGCCGTTTACGAAAGATGGCAGCATTTTAATCGTGAATGAGCTGACAGAGCTTTTTTATGAAAAACGGAATCGGGATGGGACGCCTGGATATCGGTCTTTGCTGCGTGAGACAGACTGGCTGCAATCGCGCGGCTCGCAGGCTATGGAATTCCATGGACAGCGGTACTTACAGATCAGTCATGCGTCGCTCGCGACTGGCTTGAAAGTCATCAGCATCATTCCGCGGGAGCTGTTGCTGCAGGAATCGAAGGATTTGCGCGATTTTACAATCTTGATCGCTGCGTTCTTTCTGCTCGGGGCTGGGGGCTTAGCCGTATACTTTGCCTATTCGCTGAGCAAGCCCTTGGTCCGGTTAAAAGAAAAAATGCGGCAGGTGGAAAAGGGGCACTTTCATGAGCGCGTGCCGGTAGTTTCGCAGGACGAGATTGGCATGCTGGGTGAACAGTTTAACCGCATGGTCGGCGAGATGAATCGACTCGTCAATGAGGTGTATATGATCAGTCTGCGCGAGCGGGAGGCTGAGCTGGCCGCTTTGCAAAGCCAGATCAACCCGCATTTTATCTACAATACCTTGGAAGCGATCAACATGATGGCGATCAAAGCAGGCAATTTCGATGTGTCCGACATGGTTTCGTCACTCGGAAAGCTGATGCGCTATACGGTTGATCGATCAGATGGGTTCGTGATGCTCGCGGATGAAATCGAATCGCTGCGCTCCTACATTCGGATTCAGAAAACCCGTCTGGGAGAGCGACTGCATATGGAGATGGTGGTAAACGAGGAGCTATTAAGTGAGCATATCCCCAAGCTATTGCTGCAGCCTTTGATTGAAAACGCGATTTACCATGGCATTGAAAACCAGGAAGCAGGAGGGACGATCTGGTTATTCGTAACGCGTCATGAGCAAGAGCTGCGCATCACGGTAAAAGACGATGGAAAAGGGATGAATGAGCAGGAATTAGCCAGAGTACGCAGGCTCATTCACATTCCGTTTCATCAACATGAGGAAACGAAAAACGCCCGCAATGGAACGGCATTACGCAATATTAACCAACGGATCACTCTTTTATATGGAGAAGCATACGGACTCATGGTGCGCAGCTCACCAGGGGAAGGTGCGGATTTCTCATTGCGTGTACCGTTGACACAAGGGGGAAGAGGCTATGTACAAAGTGCTGCTGGTGGAAGATGAGCGAGTCATCCGGGAAGGCATGAAAGCATTGATCGAACAGGTAACCAGCGGATTTCGCGTCATGGCCGAGGCGGAGCATGGCAAAGAAGCGCTGGATTATCTGCGCACCGAAATACCGGACCTGATCGTGACCGATATCCGGATGCGCGAGATCGACGGGTTGACGATGATCGGCAAAATCCGGGAGATGTATGAGGAGTTGCCGATTGTGATTATCAGCGGCTACGGTGATTTTCAATATGCACAAAGAGCGGTGAAGTACGGTGTGGCCGATTACCTGCTGAAGCCGATCGACCGCATCGAGCTTTCGCAGACGCTGGAAAAGATCAGACAGTCCCTTGACCGGAAACGGCAAATGACCAACAATTCAGGGCAGGATGGCACCGGAAAAGACGAGCGACAGATCATCCGCAAAGTAAAGGAATATATCCAGAATCATCCCGATGGCGATTTGCGCCTGCAAACATTGGCGGACGTCATCCATTTGCATCCGATCTATCTCAGCCAGCTGTTCAAGCAGGAAACGGGTGAAAATCTCTCCGATTTCGTCACCTGTGTGCGCATAAAACGGGCGAAGCAGCTTTTAAAGGAGACAAGCCTGAAGGTATACGATATTTCCCGGTTGGTCGGCTATCAGAGCCCCAAGCACTTCATGCTCGTATTCAAAAAAGAAGTGGGAATGACCCCTGGAAGCTATCGAGACCATGCCGCCAGCGAAGATCTTTAAATCCCATACCAAACCTGTATTTCAAGTGATTTATCTGAATATTGCACAAACTTTATACTGATTTGTAACGAGAGAAAAAGCCAAAGGGGGGTATTCGATGAAAAAGGCTATGTTCATGGCATTAACGGCAATAATGGCAGCGTTTACATTCGGCTGCAGCAATACGGCGACGACTCCGAATGAGACGGCCCAACCAAGCAACGAGCCTGTGGAGCTTACCTTCATGACATGGGGCAACCAGACTCACCTTGAACTGTATGGGAAGCTGATCGAAAAGTTTAACCAGACGCATCCCAACATCAAGGTCAAAATGGAGTCGGTCCCTTTCCCCGATTATCAGCAGAAAATCACGGTATTAGCGGCAGGACAGGAGCTGCCAGATCTCGGTTGGGTGTCGGAGAGAATGGTTCCGCAATTCATGGCGAATGGCATCCTCGAAGACGTATCAGACGTGAAAGACGACGCGGCTTTCAAGCTGGATGACATGATCCCGTCCACGCTGGAGCTGTTCCAAAAAGACGGGAAATTATACGGGCTTCCTTTTTCCACACCGCCTTCTGTGATGTTTTACAACAAGGATCTCTTTGACAAGGCAGGCTTGAAATCCCCCAATGAGCTGGCGAAGGAAGGCAAATGGACGTGGGAGGAATTTGAAAAAGCAGCGAAGGCGATTACCAGCGGCACAGGTGCGAGCAAAATTTACGGCGCCAACTTCTTCCGCGATTGGAAAACATGGATTCTGCTTTCCTCTTACGCTTGGTCGAATGGCAGCGGCCCTTTCAACAAAGAAATGAATCAATTTACTTGGAATGATCAATATGGCGTGGAAAGCCTCAGCATGCTGCAGCGCATGATGTTTACAGACGGGTCGCATCCAAAGGCAGGTGAACAGGTAAGCTTTGAAGCAGGAAAAATCGGTATGTTTTTTGACGTATACAGCTACGTCTCCAAGGCTCGTGCGATTAAGGACTTCAAATGGGATATCGCTCCGATGCCATCCGGTTCGCAAGGCTCCGCACCGATGCTGGGGCAAGCGGGATATTCCATCTTCAAAGGCACGAAACATCCGCAGGAGGCAAAAGAGCTGCTCAAATTCCTCGCCAGTGAAGAAGGAATCCAAGCGACCTCTTCCTTCTTCGTCCCACCTAGACTGTCTGTGCTGAACTCCGACGCATTCTTGAAGCAGCCTGGCAATCCGGATCCGGAGCATATTAAGCAAGCGGTCATTGAGGAAATGCCAAAAGCGCGCCTGCAGCCCGGACATGTAGAGTGGCAAAAAATCGATAACGCGATCCTGGCGGGCTTCGATCAATTGTTTGGCCAAACGGCACAGCCTGCAGACATCTTGAAAACGATGGAAGAGAAAGTCAATCCGCTGTTGAAAAAATAGAGTCAGTGGAAATTTTAGGGAAGTCACGACGGTCTGCTTGAAACAGGCCGTCGTGATGAAAAGGGAGGCAAATGAGATGAATCGTTTCGAGCAGGCACTCAAGGACAGACCGTTTCTCCTCATGGTGAGCCTTCCGCAAAATGACGTAGAGCTGGCAAAAGCGGCGATTGAGGAAGGCGCAGATGGACTCAAGGTGCATATCAATGCCTATCATCGCGCGAGCGGGAATCGCTTCGGACCGCTTTCCCACTACCTGGAGCCATTCAGAGCGATACGCGATCTGTTTGACGGACCATTAGGCATTGTCCCAGGAGGTTCTTTCCATGAGGTGAATCCGGATGAAGCAAAACAATTTGCTTCGCTGGGCATTGATTTCACCTCGATTTACGGACATCATCTGCCACCTGCTCTTTTGAAGCTGGATGGGGTGGCCAGTACGTTTGCCATTCATGATCAATTTGATTTGGAACTGCTGGATGCGGTGAAAGATTTCCCAATGACAGCATTGGAAGCGTCAGTGATCCCGGGACGAGAATACGGAACACCGCTGACTTTCGCTGATTTGCTCAAGTATCGGTATCTCGTCAAAAAAGCGGAGATCCCGGTCATCGTACCGACACAAAGGCGGATTACTCCGGCGGATGTTCCGGTGCTGCGGGAAACGGGGATTCGGGCATTGCTCGTAGGGGCGGTGGCGATTGGCAAGACAGCGGATGAAATCAAAAGATCCATCGCGGCATTCCGTCAGGCAATTGATCAATAAGGAGGGAAGGGTATGGAGAGCAACCTGAATGTCCCGCTCTCTCCGGAAAAGAGAAAAACAAGGGCAAAAGGAAATCCGTTTGAACGGGAGGCAAACCTGACCGGGTGGCTTTTCATCAGCCCGATGGTGCTCGGATTTGTACTGCTGCTGGCTGGTCCGCTTGTAATGGCTTTTTATATGAGCCTCACAGATTGGCCTGTACTTGGCGAAGCGAGCTTTATCGGACTGGATAATTATCGTTCGATTTTTCAAGACAGCGAATTTTGGCTGGTCATCGGCAATACGTTTACGTTTGCGGCAGGGCTTGTCCCATTGAATATTGTTTTGGCTCTCGCGCTCGCCTTGCTATTGGCGAAAAAGATGCCGGGCATCGGATTTTTTCGTACCGCGATTTTTGTCCCGGTGATGACCTCGCTGATCGTCTGGGCCATTGTCTGGAAGTATATGTTCGCCACGGATTCCGGTTTTATCAATCAGATCCTGCAGCTTTTCGGCGTGACCGGTCCCGCATGGCTGTACGATACGCAGCTGGCGATGCCGGTGGTGATCGTGACGAGTGTCTTGAAAAATGTCGGTTTGAATATGGTCTTGTTCATCGCAGCTCTGCAGCAGGTACCGGCTCATCTGTACGAGGCGGCACGCATTGATGGGGCCGGACGCGCGCGTCAGTTTTTTCAGATCACGATTCCGATGATCACGCCTACCTTGTTTTTGACCACCCTGTTAACCATCATTGGCTCCCTCAAGGTGTTTGGCCAGATCTATGTGATGACCCAAGGCGGTCCGGACAACAGTACGAAGGTGCTAGTGTACTACATCTGGGAGAAAGCGTTCAAAAACTTTGAATTCGGGTATGCATCGGCGTTAGCGTTTGTCCTCTTCTTTATCATCATGGTGTTTACCCTGCTGCAATGGCAGTTCAGAAAGAGGTGGGTATTCCATGAAGAGTAAGCGGCTCTCACTTCCGATCGGCAAAGGTTTCGGGATTGGGCTCTATTATATCGTGCTCGCAGCAATTTCCCTCCTGATGCTGATGCCATTTTTGTGGATGCTTTCCACATCGCTAAAAGAGCCTGCCAAAATCTTTATCTTCCCGCCTGAGTTTTTACCGTCTCCGATACGGTTCGAAAACTATACCGAGGTGTTGGACAATACGCCGTTTCACTTGTTTTATTGGAACAGTCTCTATATTGCGATCTTGGTCACGGTTGGCACCATTTTTTTCGCTTCGCTGGCCGGATATGCTTTTGCGCGCATTCCGTTCAAGGGTCGTAACGTGGTATTTCTGATCCTGCTGAGCACGATGATGATTCCCAATGAAGTTACTTCGATACCGATGTTTTTGTTTATGCGCGTACTGGGGTTCATCAATACCCATGTGCCGTTGATCGTGCTGCCCATTTTCGGAGCGGGGGGAATCTTTGGGGTATTCGTCATGCGGCAATTTTTCCTGGCGATCCCGAAAGAGCTGGAGGAAGCTGCGATGATTGATGGCTGCTCACGCTGGCGGATCTATTGGAGCATCATGCTGCCGCTGGCCAGACCTGCGATTGCCACGTTGACCATTTTTACCTTTTTGACCAGCTGGAACGATTTCTACGATCCGTTGATTTTCTTGAACGATCGCGAGTTGATGACGCTGCCACTCGCCTTGTCGTTGTTTACAGATGAAGCAGGAACCGCCTGGCACCATTTGATGAGCGCTTCGGTCATGGCGACGCTGCCGCTGTTAATCGTCTTCTTTTTTGCCCAGAAGCAATTCATCGAGGGTGTTTCCATGACGGGAATGAAGGATTAGAAAGGAAGGATTGCGGATGAATCGAGTGATGGAAGCGGATGTCGTCGTGGTCGGGGGAGGTCCGGCCGGGATCAATGCCGCTTTGGCCAGTGGAAGGCTGGGGGCGAAGACCGTTTTGATCGAGCGCTACGGGTTTCTCGGCGGGATGTCTACGGCAGCGCTGGTGTATCCATGGATGACCTTTCATACGGAAAAAGGGGAGCAGGTGATCCGCGGGATTGCCCAAGAGATTGTTGATCGTTTGCAAGCAAGAGGGGGTTCTCCGGGGCATCTGCGGGACACGGTCGGATTCGTGCATACGGTCACGCCGTATCATCCGGAAATCTATAAGCTGCTTGCCGTGGAAATGCTCAGGGAAGCGGGGGTCAAGCTATTGGTGCACAGCTTTGTCGATGCCCTTGAAAAGGACGGAGAGCGTATTACAGCGGTGCAGATCACGGGTAAATCGGGACGGATTCAGGTGAAGGGCAGGATGTTTGTCGATACAACGGGGGATGCGGACCTCGCTTATCTGGCGGGTGCGCCAACGCTGAAAGGACGGGGCAGCGACGGACGCACGCAGCCGATGACCATGAAATTTCGCATGAGGGGTGTCGATCTGGAGCAGGTGAAGCAATATATGCTGGCGCATCCGGATGAGTTTTACCATAAGACGCCGATTGCGGAATTGCCAGAGCTGCCGCTCACCGGTGTGCAGGGTTTCTATCCCCAGTGGAAAGCGTCCGGCGTCCCGATCAACCGCGATCAAGTCCTGTTCTTTACAGGGCCAGAGAAAGACGAGGTCTTGATCAATTGCACAAGGGTGCAGGGGCTTGATGGCACGGATGTCGAGGATTTGACAGCGGCGGAGGAAGAGGGGCGCAGGCAGGTGTTTATGATGTCTGAATTTTTGTGCAAGTCAATTCCCGGTTTTGCGCAAGCCTCCATTTCCGCCGTCGGTACGCAGATCGGTATCCGGGAGACGCGGCGGATCGATGGCGAATACAGCTTGACGATCGAGGATGTCGTACAAGGGAGAAGATTCCCGGATGTGATCGCACGCAGCGGCTATCCCGTCGATATCCATGACCCGTCAGGAAAAGGAGTGATCGCCGCCGATATCGAGGGCGAAGGGGCGTATGACATACCTTACCGCTGCTTGCTCCCGAGGACCATCGATAATCTTTTGGCGGCTGGACGTTGCATTTCTACCACACACGAAGCATTGGCGACGACGAGGCTTACCCCGAGCTGCATGGCTACCGGGCAGGCGGCAGGCGCAGCGGCCGCGCTCGCCTGCAAGCATGACAAGATCCCTCGCCTGCTGGAAGTCCCTCTGCTGCAAGACGCATTGCGTCAAGCAGATGCTGTGCTCTGAAGAAGTGCGATTTCACTTTGAAGGGAGTGCGTCTATATCATGAAAAGAAAAAGATCTTGGGTGACGGTTGTCGCCTTGGCAACTCTTGTGAGCAGTGTATTGCCGTTTGGGCAGGCGAGCACGGCTCAAGCGAAAAATGCTTCCCCCAAGCCGGTCGCCAAAATTGCCTTGGTGCCCCTCGATGATCGACCTGTGAATACATATTTCCCCCAGACAGCCGCACAAGCAGGCGGAGTGGAAACCATCATGCCGGATGACGAGATGCTCGGTCATTTTACCACCCCGGGCGATGGCGAGGAGATCGGCGAATGGCTGCTGGATCAGGCGGATGAAGTCGATGGCTCCGTGATTTCTGTCAGTATGCTGGCATATGGAGGTCTGGTGGCATCGCGTACGCCGGAGCAATCCTATGAAGATGCTCTGGACAATATCAAGGCGATCAAGCGCCTTCGTAAAGCTGAGCCGGACAAACCGATCTACGTATTCGATACGATCCAGCGACTCGCGGTCACGGCAACCGATCCGGAAACACTGAAATATTATGAACAGATTCGCGAATGGGCGATCTTGTATGATGAAGTGCACAACCTGGGAATGACGGAAAAGCAAGAGCGTTTGGAGGAGCTGGAGGAGTTAATCCCAGAATCGGTGCTGAAGGGATATCTGGCCGCTCGCGAACGAAACCACAAAATCAATTCCTTGTTAATTGAATGGGTTGAGGATGGAACCATCGATTTTCTCGTGCTAGCCCAGGACGATGCTGCGCCGCATGGTCTGCACCGGGCAGAACGGGAGGCATTGGTGGAAAAAGCAGAGGAGCTCGATGTGGAGGATCGCACCGCGATTTTCCCTGGTGCGGATGAAGTAGGCACGGTGCTGGTCAGCAGACTTTCCTTGGAACAAATGCGTATTCATCCCAAGGTAGCTGTTGAATACTCCGGAATCGACGGCAGTGATTGGACCGCCCCGTTTGAAGATACGACGTTTGACCGCAGCGTGGAAAAGCATATCATCGCTGCTGGCGGCAAAGCGGTAGATGATGCGGATGATGCCGACTTGGTGCTCATGGTGAATACGCCGCGAGAAAGCGGGGAGAGCAATGCCGAGAGAAGAGAGGCGCTAGATGATTTCGTAGAGGCGATCAATGAACATCTCGAAGATGGGAAACAGGTAGCGGTCACGGATGTGACGATCACGAACAAAGCAGACCCCGATCTGATCGAACGCCTGCAGGATGAAGTGGAAATCCCGCAGCTGCTAGCCTACACCGCATGGGGAACGGCCGGAAATAATATGGGCAGCGCATTGGGTCAAGCCCTGCAGCGCAGCGCCTTCCTTGAAAAGGGCAATCAATTTGGCGAACCGCTTACGATCACTGCTGCACAGGCCCATGTGAATCTGCTGCTCTCTTCGTTCGTCAATGATCATGATTACCGCAATGAAGTCATGGCAGAGGCGCGAGAGCTGGTGAAAGAGTTGAACGGCAACGAATGGGGGCTGGGTGACGATTTTGAAGAGGTCAATGATTTCGTGCAGGAAGAACTGACGCCCAATGCAGAGGATTGGTATGAGGAGGAATTTGCGGAGCAGTCTCTTATCATCGGGAAGCGAGGGAACCGGACCTTTACAGGCAAAATCGTCGACCTCGATGATGTGAATATCCGGTTGCCTTGGGAGCGGTTGTTTGAAGTGTTTGTCGATCCGCAGGTGACGGTGGAAAAGGAATAACGGTTTTCCTGTGGAATCTCTTCCTTGCCTTGTGTGAAGGAAGGGATTTTTCTTATCCTCTTTACAGAAATGAGGAGGTTCAGCCGCTGAAATTTCGTGAATACACTTTGTATGATGTTTTCAACTCGTTCGTAAATGGGCAGGGGGGAGAGGATGGGGATTGATGAAACGATAGAAGTAGTTCCGTATGATGAACGATGGGTGAATCTGTACGAAGGTGAAAAAGAAAAGCTTACGAACATTTTGGGAGAGACGGCCGTAGACATTCAACACTTTGGGAGTACTTCGGTACCTGGGATGTTTGCCAAGCCAATCATTGATATATTGATTGGCGTAAGGACGCTCGAGTTGGAGCCAAGATTAACGGAAGCATTAGAGCAACACGGTTATGAAGGATTTGGCGAAGCAGGTGTAGCTGGCAGATTATACTTCCGCAAACGTAAAGAACTTTCATGTAATCTTGCCGTCGTTGTTTGGAGGAGTGAGCAGTGGGAAAACAATCTTCTCATTCGTGATTACTTAAGAGAGCATCGTGAAGCAGCCCAAAAATATTCGGAGAAAAAACTCATCACCCTAAAAAAGGGGACAACAACCCTTCTTGCTTACTCGGATGAAAAGGCGGATTATGTAGTGAGCTTGCTCGAGCAGGCGAAGAAGTGGAAAAGAAAAGGATAAAAAAGGTGGGCAATATTTACCCACCTATGGAACGATTACGCTCCCATTCCTCCCGCAAGATCCCCATCTTTATCGCATCATAATACTCCCCACGAACGATCCGCGCCTTCCTCACCCGGGCTTCCTCAATCATCCCGACCTTTTTCGCCAGGCCGATCATCCGTTCATTGCCCGACCAGGTGCCAATCCCCAAACGAACCGTATCCACATGAGTGAACAGATAGTCGATCCACAGCCGGAATGCATCCGTACCATAGCCGCCCGACCAGTAGCGGGAATCAAAGATCGCCAGACCAATCTCAAACCAGTTAGTCACTTCGTCGATAAAATATCGCCCAGTTACGCCTTTCAGCTTCCCATCGATTTCGATGATCATCCGATGGCGGGGCTGGTCCGTGCCTGCAATCTCCAGATCATTCTTGTATTTCACATAATAATCATAGACCGTAGCTGGCGGCAAAGGCTTATAAGGACCATTCCATTGCAAATGCTCCCGATCTTCCGCCAAGTAATCCCAATAGTAGATTTCTTCAATATCCGGCAAGGTAATGTCGCGGAGAACGACTTTTTTTCCCTCGAGACGAACGTGCATCAATCATCGCTCCAATTCCCAATTGATCAAATGATAGCCTGTATTAACCATCGTATAGTAAGATTGAATCATTGGAAAATGAAATTATTTTATTGAAACAATAGAAAAATCAAATGGCAGGAGTCTAGCCCAAGATGGATTACGATCAATGGAGAGCGTTTCTAGCAGTCGTGCAAACCAAAAACTTTACAAGAGCAGCAGAATTGCTCCATGTCACCCAATCAACCATAACCACGCGAATCAAGACTCTGGAGCAACGACTGGGCAAGACCTTGTTGCAGCGAAACAATCGCAGAGTGGAGATCACGGATGCCGGAAAGACCATCTATCCCTATGCGAAAAGAATTGTCGATCTGATTCAGGAATGCGAACTCGCGGCGCAAATGGAGGCGAGCTTTCATGATCGTTTGGTCATCGGCAGTGTTCATTCCCTGTGGGATTATGTGTTGGCACCTGTCGCTTTGCAATTTCAGAAGGACAACCCACACATCGCACTGCGATTATTGACGGGGCATTCCGTGGAGATCGTCCAGTTGCTTCTCGACGGCAGGGCGGACGTGGGGATTGTCTATTTGCCTCCACAGCATCCCGATATCTCGACGCTGCCGTTGTATCAGGATACAGTCGCTCTCGTCGCACACCCTGATTTTCCGCTTCCCGACGGAGAGATAACACCTGAACGACTGACAAAAATACCGCTCATTCATTTGGATTGGGGAGACCCTTTTTCCGAGTGGTTTGCCCAGGAAGCCGGCCGTGACTTTATGCCCGGCATGCAGGTGGACCATGCGGCTTTGCAGATGAATTATATTCAGGCAGGAGCGGGAGCGGGATTTGTGCTTACATCCGTCTGCGAAAAGCTGATCGAAGCAGGTGCACTTCGCAGGGTTCCGTATCGGGCACGCGTCCCGTTGCCCGTGCACCACATTTACCTCATCTCCCTGAAGCGCAAAGAGCAGGAAGAATCACTCACTGCTTGGCGATACATGCTTCTGGACCATTACCAGTGAAGCCACACCTTTTCGTCAAAAAAGAACCGAGCACGCCCTACACAGCAGCTCGGTTCTTTTGCGATTATCGCAGCAAGATCGCCATATTCGGGAGCGTATCCCATTTCTTCTCGCGGAAATAGTGAAGGATGTTTTTGAAAAAGTTGCTGTCATGCTCGTAGGTGCGGGCAAATGTATAGACCAGTGTGATCACTTGTTCCGGTGTTAAGCCCTTATGGTAGGCAGCCAGGCCGATTAAATGGAAGCGGATCAAGGCCACGTGGAAGATCAGCACGACATAATCGGCAAACATGGATTCCCCGAGCATCGAAAAAGGGAAGAGTTGGGTAAAGACATAATGGACAGCGTAATTTTCCAGCAGATAAGCATGCTCTTCCGAAAACGGAGCATAGTAGGTTTGCTCGGCCTCTTGATAGGTGTCCACGTCATAACGAATCGCTTCCGCCCATTCCTGGTAGCACTGCATGTAACGCTGATTGGTCACTTCGGTATGGGCCAAATAATCTTCGACAATGGACAACAGCATTTTAAACTGCTCATGTACATCATGTGGCAATGCGTTTACTTTTTCCTGCCACTCATCGCTGGCAATGACGGACTCCCAGTGTGCGATTGCTTGCAAAATGGGCTCCTCGCCTTCCTTCACGCTGTTTTTCTCCAGATCCAGGATAAAATGCCCGAGCAGCAGCAGCCGTGCATGAAGCGGCATACTGCGTCGCTGCAAAAGACTGATGATGAAGGTGCGGATCTGTTCAAAAGTCTCGCCGAATCCTTCTTCCTCCATCAGCTTGTCGATCAACGGATTCGGCTCGATTTCCTTCGGGGCTGGAGAAAAGGTAAGACCTTCTGTCCGCAGCAGGGTATGACGGGCTACCTCCGGACAGGACAGCATAGCGGATGATTCATAGCTTTCGTACACCTTGTTCAATTGTCGCGGATACCCCGCACAGGTTTTGGACAAGTACGAGCTCCCCAAGGACAATTGGACCGAGCACAGGCGATCTTGGTTAAGTAACGGACAATAGCCATCTTTCCCCATTTTGATCATGGCATAAGAAGAAAAGGTTGTTTCGTATTTGTTGCGGTAAATATGCGCGGTTAACTTACGCTTCCATTTTTTATCTTGCAGCGATTTATACTTGTCAAACGTCCGCTTATCGATACTGACGCCCCAGCCGGAGCAGCAGGTATCCTCACAAGCAGAGCCAATGCATTCAAATGATTGCAGATAATCTGCAGACAAGCCACTTGTTTTCATGGTTTCTTCCTTTCCTACCTATGGTTGTTACTTCTCGATATACTCATACAAAAAAGATTCCCCGCGACTATA
Source organism: Bathyarchaeia archaeon (assembly GCA_035644815.1). GTDB lineage: Bacteria > Bacillota > Bacilli > Brevibacillales > Brevibacillaceae > Brevibacillus_F. The sequence goes on from DASQNU010000026.1 coordinate 27,272, forward strand.
AAAGCGCGGATCAAAGATGGCCAAGCGGTTCTCATCCTCAACGACAGCGACAAAAGGAGCCCATTGGTACAACGTTTTCGCTTCCGGATTTTTCGCAAAAAGCGGGGTTAGATCTGCCGAATCATTGGTTGGAATGGTATGCAGCAAGCGAGGAGTGCTCCAGATGGTCGCCTCACTGATTTCAATTATCCCCGCTTTTTTCCCAATGACCTGAAAAGATCCGGGAACAAAATGGGCGGAAAGTACAGTCTGTTCGTATTGGTCTTTCATGCTTTGGTAGATCGTATACCCCTGTACGGATTGGGACGCAAACTGCAGGAGGATGAGACACGCAGCAGTTCGAAAGATCCGGCTGGCAGATATACGACTGAACCGCGCGATCAAAAAGGCGCCTGCGACGATCACCCAGATGGTAAGGTCGACAATCGGCACGGTGCCAAACGTGAGCCGGGCCTGAGTAAACGGCTCGAAATAACCCGTCCCCCACGCATTAAAAATATCGCTGGTATCATGAATGAATACGGCAAGCAGGCCAAGCCCAAAAAGCTTTTTCAGGAAGCCACGATTTTTGATTTGCCAAAACAATGCGGAGAGCAAAGTCAGCAAAGCCGCCCATAAAGGAATCAACAGCACGGAATGGGTGATGCCGCGGTGCCACATCATGTAGCGTCCGCCCGTATCCCACAGCTGGGAGACGACATCAATATCAGGGATCTCGCTGCCGACAACAGAAGTAAACAGCAGTGCCCGCTTCATTTCTTTGCTCATGATCTCTTTATCAATGGAACGATACAGGACAAGTCCAAATAAGGCATGAGTAATGGTATCCATGAATTTCTCCTCCTAGCGAAAAGGCAACCATGCTTCTTTATAGGCAGGATGCGTTTTAATCCATTGCTGCGCATGCTGCAGAAATACGGAGACGGCCGGCGTTTCTTTCGTCAAAGCAGGCACAGCCAGCGCGATTTGCCGGAGCGCGGGCGGAGTAACAGACAAATAACGAAGGGTGGATGGGCGTGCGGGCAAAGCCATGGAAGGGAGGATCGTAATGCCGATTTGCTCCTGCACCATTTTCAGAATCGTCCCGACATCGCGGACTTCGTATTGAATATTGCAGGCGACCCCAGCTCGCTCAAATATGCTGAGAATTAACGGTTCGCAGCCGCCGTTCGTCAGGATAAAGGGATCCTGCAGGATGGCTTCCACCGCCAAGGAGCTCTCCTGGGCAAGCGGGTGCTTTTCGGAAAGGACAATCATCAGCTCGTCTTGGGTCAAGGGGATTGCTTCCATCTCTACACAAGGGAGGGAGACAATCCCGACATGGACGGCACTAGACTGCAGCCATTCCAGTACCTCGGGATTGGTGCCTTCAAAAAGAATCGTCTCCACCCCGGGATAACGGGTGCGAAACGACTGAATCATCCCATGCAGCAGTTTTTCCGCGGCACTGGGAAAAGAGGCGATACGCAAGGTACCTTGGGACAGCCCGCTAAGCATGGCGGATTCTTTTTTGATTTCATTGATGCCGCCGACGACCTGGCGAACATGCGGCAGGATACGCTCTCCTGCTTCTGTCAGGGATATGCCTTTGCGGTCCCTTTTTAACAGGGTAACTCCCAGCTCGGCCTCAAGTCCGGCAATGGCATGGCTGACTCCGGACTGCGTCATGCTCAATTCTTCCCCAGCCTTGGTAAAACTGCCTGCTTCGATAACGGTGAGAAACACGTGAAATTGAAAGAGTGTCATGGTACGACCCCTTTGTGTTAGTAAAGACTTTCCATTCTTCTTTTATGAGTAAATACTCATGTGTCCCATTAATAACAGGAATTTGACCCCCTGTAAAGAGCAAGGCTATGATTTACCTGTCAGGAAAAGAGAGAGAAACGAGGGGGAAGGGCTATGAAAACCATCGGACTAGTAGGCGGAATGAGCTGGGAATCGTCGAGTGTTTACTATCGTTTCATCAACGAGGCGATCCGCGTGAAGCGGGGAGGACTGCATTCCGCGAAGTGCTTGCTTTATAGTGTTGATTTTGCCCAGATCGCCGCATGCCAGAAAGCGGGGGATTGGGAACAGGCAGCCAACATACTGGGAGAAGCAGCAAAAAGCTTGGAGCAGATTGGTGCGGATTGCTTGGTTATCTGCACAAACACCATGCATAAGATTGCAGAACCCATTCAAGAGAAGATCTCGATTCCCCTCATCCATATCGCGGACACAACCGCTACCGCCATTCTTGCGCAAGGCTTGAAAAAAGTAGCGCTGCTCGGCACCAGCTACACCATGGAGCAGGATTTTTACAAGGAGCGTTTGCGAGAGCATGGGCTTGAGGTGATGATCCCAGGAGAGGAAGATCGGGAGCTAGTCAATCGAGTGATCTTTGGTGAACTCTGTCTGGGAGAGATTCGGGAGGAGTCGAAGAAAGCGTATCTGCGCATTATTGACGACTTGGTTTCTCAGGGGGCAGAGGGGATTATTCTCGGATGCACCGAGATTACGCTGCTGATTGGGGAGAAAGATACGGCCGTACCGCTCTTCGATACCACCTATCTGCATGCGATGCAAGCGGTCGCGTATGCCATTGGCGAAGTTTGATCAGGATGCTAGCGTGTTGACTTGTTAGAATGCTCAGGCTACTCTGAGAAAGGAAGCGGCTGCCTTCATTGGAAGACGCATACATTTCCGAGTGAGGTGATGAAAGGTGAACAAGCATGAATTGCTGGCTGAATTCGAGTCACTGGCCACATGGGCAGAAGGGCTGCACGCTCAGGAAGATCACCTCTGGCTTGCACCCATTGCTGCCGGGAAGTGGTCCACCGCGGAGATCATTGGTCATTTGATCGCTTGGGATCGCTATGTCCTGGAGGAGCGCCTGCCGCAAACGAAGCCGGGCGCCGCATTAGCGGGAGGCAATGTCAGCGCGGAGGAGATCAATGGGCGGGCGGCCGCATATGCCCGCACAGAGGTCAGCAAAGCACAGTTGATTGCAGAATGCCAGCATGTCCGCAAACAGCTGACAGCCTGTTTGGCGGCATTGTCTGATGACGAGTTTTATGGAGCCTTTACGATCAACGGCAAGGAGCGCAACTTGGCGCAGTATATAAAAGGACTAATTGACCATGATGTCCATCACCGCCAACAGATTGAAGCTTTTATTCATGAGACGAGCATTGGTCTGTAAAAGAAAGGCAAAGTTACTGAAACTCTTGTCTGATGTTTTCGTATTAAATAGTAAGAGGCAAAAAAGGGTGTCCTTAAATGGAGGACACCCTTTTTTCCCCACTACACATGGTCATGATTTATTTATTGACGCGGCCCGCTGAGAAACTGGCGAAAAGCCTGAGGCTTTTGCTCGATCATTTGGGCAAAGAGAGATACCCTGCGAAAAGGAGAGTGGAGACATGGAGGGAGAATACATTTTTTGGGCTGTTGTTGGCTTCATTGCTTTTGCAAGTTTTCTTGCGAATAAGGATGGACGACGCCGCAAACGTTCCAGATCCCATTCAGACGGCGGCAGCTACTCCGACAGCTCAGGCGGCGGTTCTTGGGATTCGGGTGATTGCGGAGGCGGTGGAGATGGTGGTGGCGGCGGTGGTGGAGATTGAATAAATATGGTAAGATAATGAAGGTTTAGGAATCATAGTCCTAACCTAGTCGAAAGGAGCGATGTTATATGTCGATTGTCAAAAAAATGAATGCAGAGCTTGCAAGCAGGGTCACAGAGGTCCTCCTTCTCGGCTAGGAGTAACAAGAAAGAACAAATACCAAACACCTAAAAGAGTGGAGGACCACCTGTGACCGTGATGAAATCAATATTCACACAATCACAGGAGGAATCCCCATTGAACTTACAATCATTAGGTTATACGCCAGCCTTGGCTGAACAATTTGCCGCCTATGCGGAGGGAGAAATGATCCCGGGGCGGATTGCGCTTGAGCATAAACATCTGTATCGGATATACACAGAGCACGGTGAATTGCTCGGAGAGATATCCGGGAAGATGCGTCATCAAGCGTTAACCCGTGAAGATTATCCGGCGGTAGGCGATTGGGTCGTAATCACCCCGCGTCCCGGGGAAGGAAAGGCTACCATCCATGCCATATTGCCGCGGAAAAGCAAGTTTTCCCGCAAGGTGGCGGGAAACACTACAGAAGAACAAATCGTCGCGGTGAATGTAGATACGGTGTTTCTGGTAAATGCCTTGAACAATGACTACAATGTGCGCCGACTGGAACGTTATCTGATTCTCGCGTGGGAAAGCGGAGCCAATCCGGTAATCGTACTCAGCAAAGCCGATTTGTGCGAGGATGTAGACGCGCGGTTGGCGGAAGTCGAAACGATCGCCATGGGCGTGCCTGTCCATGTCATCAGTGCGGAAAAAGAGGAAGGTCTCGACAGTCTTACCCCTTACTTTCAAGAAGGACACACCGTTGCATTGCTAGGCTCTTCTGGTGTTGGCAAATCTACGCTGATCAACCGGATTTGCGGACAGGAGAAGCAGCGGGTCAATGATGTGCGGCAAGGGGACGATCGAGGAAAACATACAACTACGCATCGGGAGCTGATCTGTCTGCCCCAGGGTGGGATTGTGATCGATACACCCGGTATGCGGGAGCTGCAGATGTGGGAAGCAGACACAGGCTTCCGCGATGCGTTTGAGGATATCGAAGAGCTGGCGGAGCTTTGCCAGTTCAGTGATTGTCAGCATCAAAAGGAACCGGGCTGCGCGATTCGGATCGCGATTCAAGACGGTACGCTCAGCCAAGAGCGGTATGCCAATTATCAAAAATTGCAGCGTGAATTGGCTTATCTGGCACGGAAGGAAGATACACGGGCACGGTTAGCTGAAAAAGAACGCTGGAAAAAAATCAATCAGGCGATGCGGCACGTAAAGCCTCGTCGCTAAGCAAAGGTGGAAAACCGTTCTTTCCGTTTGGGGAAGGGCGGTTTTTGCTGTTCGTGCGGAACCGATGGTTTGAAGGAGGTGGGACACGGGTAAAAGTGTAGAAGATAGGTTCGTAGAGCAAAAAATAGGTGGTCATGGATATGGGGAATCGAGGAATTTTAGCTTTATTATTGATGGCGCTGACACTGATGGCCTATTTTTTACCGGGAGGGTTTGCATTTTGGCTGATGCTTCCTCTTTCCGGGATCATTGGCTGGTTTATGGGGAGCTATTACGATAAGAAACGGCAAGAATATAAGGAAAATAAGGAAAAAAATAAAGAGTTTCTGCTGTTTGGGAATAATATTGA
>DASQNU010000027.1:0-7450 GCA_035644815.1 Bathyarchaeia archaeon
GTGGTTTTTCCCGCACCATTCGGGCCGATGACTGCCGTGATGGTACCTTTCTCAATTTTAACTGTCACATCCTGATTGGCGACCAAGCCACCGAATCGCTTCGTTAAGCCGTTCGCTTCCAAGATTGCCATCTTGATTCCCTCCTTGTGCGGTTTTATTTGCTCTGGCTGAGTTTGGCCAGAATACCTTGCTGCTCTTTGGCATATTCACTGTTCTTAATGGCGTCGATATCATTCTTCTTACGTTTCGCTGGAATCAAGCCGTTTGGCCGGTACAACGCCACCAGAATCAACATAAGTCCGAAGATAAAACGCTGGAATTTGGATGGGTCCAACTGGTTAGGCAGATCGATAATGCCTGCCGATTGCAGCTGATGCAGGAAGTTGGAAAACTCTTTCAACAGCTGCACTTGCAGAATGGTAACGAAAGCGGCACCAAGAACAACACCTGGTATGCTACCGCTTCCACCAAGGATGACCATCACGAGAATTCCGATCGATTCCATCAATGTAAACGATGTTGGATCCACAAAAGTTTGCTTGGCCGCAAAGATGACTCCTACGACCCCTGCGAACGATGCCCCAATGGCAAATGCGGTCAGTTTTGTGTTCAAAAGAGAAATCCCCATCGATTGTGCAGCCAGCTCGTCCTCGCGAATTGCGATCCAGGCACGCCCCAGTCGGGAATGCTCGAAGCGAATGTTTGCCAATACGATAAAGGCGATGACGATCAAGACGATAAAATAGAAATAAAACGGCGTATTCATCTTGATGCCAAACAGTTCCGGAGAAGCAATCGGCGTCAGACCCTGTGGACCATTTGTGATATTGATCGGCTTATCCAAGTTGTTAAAGATAATGCGGATAATCTCCCCAAAACCGAGCGTTACGATGGCGAGATAGTCCCCTTTCACCCGTAACACCGGCAAGCCCAGCAAGACCCCGAAAATGGCCGCGACGATCAGTCCCACAATCAGGAATGGCCAGAACCATTCACCCGACAGCGGAAAAATATCCCCTGGAATGAATTCGTTTGCCTGCGATGTTGCAAAAATAGCGTATGCGTACGCTCCAGCTGCAAAAAAGGCCACGTACCCCATGTCCAACAGACCGGCAAAACCTACTACGATATTCAGTCCAAGCGCCATTGCCACGTAGATACCTACTTGGGAGGCAACCTCCATGTAGTAGCGATTATCCCCGGCGACGATTGGGATGATCACCAATAGAACCAATGCGCCGAGAAGCAATTTTACATTTTTCTGAGAATTTGTGTAATAGATCACAATGATCGAAAACAACACACCGATAAACGCCGTTACGGATCGTTCCGCGAAAAAGAGGGCAGCCGAGAAGCCAACGATCCACAGAAGGGTAAAGAGAAGCGGAATCCCATTAAACGACGATAACCATTTTTTTGCCACTCACTCTCACCTACACTTTCTCTTTTACGGCTTCGCCAAACAGTCCTTCTGGTTTGAACAAAAGCACGAGAATCAAGATACTGAACGTGAATACGTCCTTATATTCTGCCCCAAAGGCGCCGGAAGTAAGCGGCCCCATGTAGGCACCTGCCAGTGACTCAAGCAAGCCAAGGAGGACGCCGCCCACCATGGCACCACGCAGGTTGCCGATTCCGCCAAGTACAGCAGCCGTGAACGCTTTCAGCCCCAGAATAAAGCCAATGTACGGATCGATTGTACCGTAGTTTTGTGCGAACAATACGCCTGTCGCACCGCCCAAGCTGGAACCAATCAAGAAGGTCATCATGATTACGCGGTCAACGTTTATCGTCATCAGCGAAGCGGTAGATTGATCCTGAGCAACCGCCCGCATGGCAATTCCCCATTTTGTTTTGTTTACAAAGAAAGACAGGATGATCATCATAATGATCGCGATTACAATAACAATCAGTGCTTTTTGCGGAATAGTAGCAATACCCAGATTTACGGAATCATTAAATAAGATCGGACTATTCAGATAAAACTCATTGCGCGCAACCGCTTCAGTGAAGCGTACCAAGTCTTGGAGCAAAAAGGATACCCCAATCGCTGAAATCAACGGGATAAGTCGGGGAGCTCCTCGCAACGGACGATACGCAACTCTCTCAATCCCTACACCCATTGCGCCGGTTACCGCCATTGCGATCACCAGGGTCAAGACGAGTGCAAAATAAGGATTCATCCCTTCCAAGGAACCCATGGCATCGGCGATCAACAAGACTTCTGTACCGACAAACGCGCCGACCATGAAGATTTCACCATGGGCAAAGTTAATAAATTCCAAAATCCCGTACACCATTGTGTAGCCCAATGCCACAACAGCGTACATAAAGCCAAGCGTCAAGCCGTCGACTAATACTTGAGGTAATATGCTCAGCAGCACTCTCGTATCCCTCATTTCCTTTAAGTACTTTGTTGATAAACCTCTCTTCGACCAAAAACAAGGGGCAAACACCTGCGTGTTGCCCCTTTTATGATCAGTTGAGGCTGCGTAGAAAAATTCGTTGGTGTAGTGTGTCTTATTCTGCTTTTCCTACAAATGTTGATCTGTCTTTGCCTTTTTCATACTTGTAGATAAAGACATCGGCGCTGACGTTGTCCCCTTTTTCATCGAAAGTAACCTTGGTAAATTGACCTTGGAAATCTTTCGTATTGTGAACCGCCTCAAGCACCTGTTCACGTGTAGGCTTTTTGCCACCGTTCGCCTTGATCGCTTCTTGCAAACCGTTGAGGATCACGTTCATTGAATCGTAGCCGTATACGGAGTATGTCTCAAGCGGCTTCTTCGTCACTTTTTTATACTCCTCCGCCCACTTCTTGCCCTCTGCGGTCTGCTCCACGTCACCGGCAACCGATGTAAAGACCACACCATCAACTGCATCTCCCGCAATCTTAATCATATCAGAAGAGTCCAAGCCATCGCCACCCATAAAATATCCCTTGTATCCTTTTTCTCGGGCTTGCTTAATCAAAATCCCGCCTTCAGGATACAAACCGCCATAAAAAATGATGTCAGGATTCTTGGCGATTACTTGATTGAGCACGGCGCTATAGTCTTTTTCGCCTTGGGTAATTCCTTCATAGCCTTGGACCTCTACCCCATCTTTTTCAAATTGGGCTTTTACTTGGTCAGCAAGACCTTGACCGTATGCAGTCTTATCATGGATCAAGAAGGCCTTTTTTACACCCAGCGAATTTTTTGCATAGATTGCCGCCTTCGGTCCTTGCGCGTCGTCGCGTGCGCAAATGCGGTGAACGGTTTTCTTTCCTTCTTCCGTTAATGTAACCGCAGTGTTTGCCGGAGATACCATGACCAGTTTGCCTTCTTCATATTTTACGGAGGAAGGAATGGCCACGCCGGAGTTCAAGTGACCGACAACTCCCAATACATCCGGGTTAGAGATGAGCATCTCCGCGTTAGACACCCCGATTTTCGGGTCAGCTTGGTCATCCTGCGGGAATAATTGCAAATCAAAGCCCATTTTTTTGAATTCTTCCTGACGGAGAGAAAGCGCATATTCAGCACCCGTCTTGATCGCATCCCCCAGTGAGGATTGATTGCCTGACAAAGGTGTTTGTGTTGCGATTAAAATTTTGCCACCAGTAGCTGCTCCACCCGATCCGGAGCTTTGCTCGGTCGAAGTCCCACCAGAAGCATTGTTTCCACCGGCGTTTTGTGATCCGCCCGCGCAGCCAGTCAAGGCAACACTTGCCGCCAAAGCTGCTGATAATAATGCGATGTACGATTTCTTTTTACTCAATTGAATCCCCCTTTTCTTTATTTTTTTTTATTTTTCCGCACCATCTGTCTTTTTCCACCGTTACGGTTGCAGGAGTGAGAGTGGCCCTGCAGCATAGTGAAAAAAGCCCATAAATAGCTTGGTTATTGAATATTTTATGATAAATTCGAAAATTTACAAGAGAGAAAATTATTTTTATCGTGTCTATTTACGACGGACATATTGATTACGAAATGATCGAATGATAAATCAATTAATTATATCAATACTTTATTAAAGTAAAGCTTATTGATTTACTCGCTGGGTCGACAAGATTTTCCTTGGTTGTTTTTCGCATCGCTGTACAAACTACTTGTATCCAAGCAGGCTGAAGGAGGAGATCCGACATGCGTAAAAACGTCGGCACAATAGATGCTACCATTCGAATAACCACGGGACTTTTAGGGTTGGCATACGGAATCGGCAAAATGAGCAGCCGCGGTGGTCGTACCCCTTGGCTGTTAATGACACTCTCCGCCATGAAGGTCGCGGAAGGCATCACCCGCTACTGCCCGATGCTCGATGCCATTGGAACCGATACACGAACCAACCTGCAAGGCACGATGGAAAAAGCCGGGTCAAAAGGAACTTCTTTTACCGACACCATGATTGCCAAGGCAGTCGGAAACATCGTCGGCACAGAGGCTCCACAAGCAAAACAAGGTCAAGGACAAGGCCTGTCCCAACAGGATCAAAGTATTGAAAAGGACCTAAAGGAATACCTCGCCGGCCAAGGAACACCCACTAGCGCCTACCAAGGAGGCAACCATCCTTCTGACGCATACCGAGCGGACGAACGCATCTATCCAAACTATACGTAGGAGGTACTCCGCATGTTCGTAGGGACACCTCTGTATGAATGGGCTTCGCACAATTTGCTGGTACTGGCATTGGTAGTTGGTTCACTCGGTGCCATTGGTTATTTTCTCTACCACACCAATACAAAAAAGGGAAGATACCGTCAATAAGACGGTTCTTCCCTTGTGTTCGTTATTTTGACGTTTAGGCGCTATACACGTCGAAGCGCTTTTGCAGCGATATCGCTACGATAATGGGCTCCTTCGAACTGCAGCTTCTTCACACCGGCATAAGCGGCGTCTCGTGCTTCAATCAAGCCATCGCCGATACCCGTAACACCCAGCACACGACCACCATTAGTCAAGATAGCGGTATCTTTTTGCTTTGTTCCTGCGTGGAATACAAGCACATTCTCCTCCGCCTTCACGTCCCCAAGCCCTTCAATCACCGCTCCCTTTGGATAATCACCAGGGTAACCAGGTGCAGCCATCACGACACAGACTGCACTTCCCTGCTTCCACTGAATATCCAAGGACGCCAGCTCTCCACTGATAGTAGCCAGTACGATATCAACCAGATCGGTTTCCAGGAGTGGCAAGACCACCTGTGTTTCCGGATCGCCAAATCGCACATTGAATTCAACCACCTTCGGACCTTCTGCAGTCAACATCAGTCCGGTGTACAAGACTCCTTTAAACGGGAATCCTTCTTGCACCATCCCTTTGGCAATCGGCTTGACAATCGTCTCCACGATTTGCTCCATGAGGGCAGCGGACACTTGAGGAACAGGAGCATAGGTGCCCATTCCTCCCGTATTCGGGCCTTTGTCCCCGTCAAATACCTGCTTATGATCCTGAGAAGCAATCATCGGTTTGACGGTTTCACCGTCCACGAAGGATAGCAAGGTCAACTCTTCTCCACGCATGCACTCTTCGATCACCACGCGCGCACCCGCCTCACCAAAAGAGCCAGCCTTCATCATATGAAACAAAGCTTCTTCGGCTTCTTCCAACGACTCGGCCACAACGACTCCTTTTCCTGCTGCAAGTCCATCCGCCTTGATCACGATCGGAGCTCCCTGCTCCCGCACGTAAGCCAGCGCCGATTCATAGTCAATGAACGATTCGTAGCGCGCTGTCGGGATGTTGTAGCGGCTCATCATCTTTTTCGCAAAACACTTGCTTCCTTCCATCCTGGCCGCATCCGCATGCGGGCCATAGATCGGCAAGTTGCGCTGCTCAAAAAAATCGACAATGCCTGCAAACAACGGATCTTCGGGTCCAACAATGGTGAGATCGATCCCTTCGTCTTTGGCGAACTGCGCAAGTCCGGCAAAGTCATGAACATCAATGGGCACATTCTCGGCAAATTGGGCCGTTCCGCCGTTCCCCGGTGCACAGTATATCTTTTTCACTTTGGGACTCTGCGTCAGCTTCCAGGCGATGGTATGCTCCCGTCCGCCGCCACCGATTACCAATACGTTCATATTGATCCTCCTTAGCCCCTCTCACTCTTAAAATAGCTTTGAGCAAGAGGGGATTTCCATAGAGACAATCCATTAATGTTTGAAATGACGAACTCCCGTGAAGACCATGGCAATTCCATAACGATTGCAGGCGTCAATGGATTCCTGATCACGAATGGAACCGCCCGGTTGAATGATCGCGGTAATTCCAGCTTTTGCGGCTTCTTCTACCGTATCAGGCATCGGGAAAAAGGCGTCTGAAGCGAGAACCGCTCCTTGTGCTCTCTCTCCAGCCTGTTCGATCGCGATCCGGGCAGATCCCACCCGATTCATTTGCCCTGCACCGACACCAACCGTCATGTTGTCACGAGCCAAAACAATCGCATTTGATTTGACATGCTTGACGACTTTCCAGGAAAACAGCAGTTGCTCCAGCTCTTCCTGTGTAGGTTGACGCTCAGTCACGGTCTGCAGGTCCTCTAAAGCAATCTGTTTACGGTCATACTCCTGTACCAATGCACCACCGACAACAGGTGCCATGCGAAGCTGACTTTCTTGCGTGCTTCCGGCTTCTGACATGACATCCAGACGAAGCAGACGCAGATTTTTCTTTTCTTTCAAAATTTCAAGCGCTTCTTCGGTAAAATCTGGGGCTAACACGATCTCCAAAAATATTTCCCGAAGCATCTGTGCCGTCTCACCATCAATCGTCCGATTCGCTGCGACAATTCCGCCGAAAATGGAAACCGGATCTGCTTCATACGCCTTGCGGTAGGCCTCTGCAATGGTCGAGCCGATCCCTACCCCACATGGATTCGTATGCTTGATCGCTACCACGGCAGGCTCTGTAAATTCACGCACGATCGCAAGCGCTGCATCCGCATCATTAATATTATTATAGGATAGCTCTTTTCCATGCAGCTGTTCCGCTTTGGCAATGCTGTTTTTCCCGGCCAACGGTTCCGCATAGAACGCCGCCGCTTGATGTGGGTTTTCTCCATAGCGCATATCCATTACTTTTTCATACGTAACGGTATAGCTCTCCGGCATCGTTTCTCCCACCTGTTGGCTTAAATAACGGGATATCATCGCGTCATATGCAGCTGTATGACGGAATACCTTGGCTGCCAAACGTTGTCTGGTTTCCAGTGCAGTATTGCCATTCGCTTTCCATTCCGCGAGCACGGCTTCATAATCAGCCGCATCCACAACTGCAGTCACATACGCATGATTTTTCGCGGCAGAACGCAGCATAGACGGACCGCCAATATCAATATTTTCAATCGCTTCCGAAAACGCTACAGAAGGTTTGGAGATCGTTTCCTTAAAAGGATATAGGTTTACAATCACCAAATCAATCGGCTCAATTTCCTGTTCGTTCATTTGTTGCAGGTGTACAGGGTTGTC
>DASQNU010000028.1:0-19392 GCA_035644815.1 Bathyarchaeia archaeon
ATCATTTATACAGCGAAATGCTCGTCAATCATGAGCAATCGCTCGGTGAAAAGAGTGGCCAACACTCTTTTTTTTGCGTTTTTTCCTTGGTATACTGGAAAACAATAGCCAAGAACAATGCCTAGATAATTCAAAACATTCAAAAAAATTTTAATGGAAAACCGGCATCAGAACCCACCTTGTAGAAACGCCGGTTATGGAGTGGAGGAACATGAGAACAGAAAAGGTCTATCTGTATGACACGACGTTGCGCGATGGAACACAGGGAGAAGGCATCAGCTTGTCGGTAGAGGACAAGGTGAAAATTGCGATGCGGCTGGATCAGCTCGGAATTGATTACATCGAAGGCGGTTGGCCGGGGAGCAATCCGAAAGACATGGCTTTTTTTGAACGGATGCGGGAGATTCCACTTGCTCATGCGCGGATCGCAGCGTTCGGCAGCACCTGTAGACCGGGGGTGGAGGCGCACGAGGATGAAAATCTGCGCTGTCTTTTGGACAGCGGTGTGAAGGTGGCTACGATTTTCGGCAAGTCTTGGGATCTGCATGTCACCCAGGCGTTGAAAACGACGTTGAACGAAAATGTGCGGATGGTCACTGACTCTGTTCGTTTTCTCAAACAGCATGGCTTGACGGTTGTCTTTGATGCTGAGCACTTCTTTGACGGCTACAAGCAGAATCCGGTCTATGCATTGCGCGTGTTGGAAGCTGCAGAGGAGGCAGGCGCAGATTGGCTGGTGCTCTGTGATACCAATGGCGGGAGCTTGCCTCACGAGATTTTTGATGCGGTACATACGGTGAAAGAAAGCGTCAGTCTGCCAATTGGGATTCACACCCATAATGACGGAGAATTAGCGGTAGCAAATGCACTGTCAGCGGTACAGGCTGGTGCACGTCAGGTGCAGGGGACAATTAATGGCATCGGCGAGCGCTGCGGAAACTCCAATCTAATCTCGGTTATCGCTAATCTCCAGCTGAAGCTGGGCTATTCCTGTGTCGAGTCCGAGAAGCTGCAGCAGCTGACCAAGCTCTCCCGCTATGTAGCGGATATCGCCAATATGACGCTGCCTGGCAATCAGCCGTTTGTCGGCAACAGTGCGTTTGCTCATAAAGGGGGCATTCATGTCAGTGCCGTCCTCAAAAATCCGCAAACATATGAGCATCTGGAGCCAGAGGCGGTGGGGAACCAGCGGAGGGTATTGGTTTCTGAGCTGGCTGGCCAGAGCAATCTGTTCGCCAAGGTAGATGAACTGCAGCTGCCTTTTGACCGGACGAGTGCAGATGCCAAAGCGGTCATGAAAGAGATCAAAGAGCGCGAGTTTCATGGTTACCAGTATGAAGGTGCCGAAGCCTCGCTTTCCCTCATGCTGCTGGAAGCGGGTGGGAAGCTGCGGGAGCTGTTTACCCTCGATTCCTTTAAAATTCTGATGGAAAAGACGGTAGGCAAGCAAATCGTCTCGGAAGCCATGGTCAAATTGCGGATAAACGGTCAGCGGATGCATACGGCGGCAGAGGGCAATGGTCCGGTCAATGCATTGGACAATGCACTGCGCAAGGCATTGGAGAGTCATTTCCCTTCCTTGAAGGAAATGCATCTGACCGACTACAAAGTGCGGGTATTGGATGAAAGCGAAGCTACTGCGGCCAAGGTGCGTGTCTTGATTGAGTCGGCAAAAAACGGAGAAAAATGGAGCACTGTCGGCGTATCCACCAATGTGATCGAGGCCAGCTGGGAGGCGCTCGTGGACAGTATTCGTTATTTACTCTGGAAGGACGGCTGTGAAATCGGGCACAGCGATCATCCAGCAGACATGCGGATCGGCATCGTCAACCACTGAGTACGGATGGACAATGCTCCGCATGAAAGCCGCAGCGGGGAGCCACTCTAAGAGAAGGAAATACCGATACCAAGAAGATGAGGTGAACCGCGTGCGTAATGCCGACGCGAAGCAAAATCCGGCACCCTATCCGTATGAAATGGATATCCGTTTGTCTTTTGATCAGCGGATTCAGGAAGAGGTATTGTGTTCTCTTTTGGAGGATATGCGGCTAACCTTGCAGACCAATTATCCGATCATGCAGATCCGGATCATTGGGGATGATGCGGTATGTCCAACCAAGCTGTCTTCAGAGGGGAATGAGCATCGGGAGCAGGTCGTACCGACCTGAGAGGTGAGCGAAAGAGAAGATCGTCCGGTCAATTCGGACGATCTTTTTTTGTGGAAATGAGATTACATGAGCGATTTTTCTAAAACCGTGAACGAGATGCAGTAATGAAAAAACGTTGCACGAAATATCCGTGCAACGTCCATTCTGTCCTACGCTTGTTTTCTCATACTACCCAATTCTTCTACAATCGCGGTCATTTCATTGATGCTGAAAGTCGTTTTCTTCTGCACCATATTATACAAGTAGAGAAGGTCCTCGTAGTGCTCGAGCGTAAAATCCTCCGGCCGCATTACTGCAGTGTTGGCCATATTCAGCTTTGTTTTGATTCCTTCGATTAATGTTGCCAGGTTTTCCATCGTTGGTTGCGTCAAATCAGCCATTTCCTTCTCCCTCCACATATTGTACTTACTTGGTCAGTTGACCGCGGGTAACACCCAATTGATTGGTAGCTTTCAGCGCTCGCCATACATGGGTGCCGCTGACTTCACCGCGAAGCGCCTTGCGATACAGCTCGATCACTTCTTGCACGCGTGCAGGCTCTTCTTCCAGGAATTCGATGCGGAAGCTGCCCACGCCTTGCTTGATGAATTCAGGCAAATACTCGGCACCGGACTGGTCAATCGCATTGTACACCGTATTGCGGCAGCCGGTATCCACCCTGACAGGATGGGAGAAGCCTACCCGATCCTTCAAGGAGATGCGCGATTCTTCACATGGTGTGCCGCAATTGGTATGATCCGTACCCTCGCTCAGGAACGTGCAGTATACACAGTGCTCGGTGTGGAACATCGGCAAGTGCTGGTGGATGACCAATTCCATGCGGGACGTATCGGCGTGCTCCAGCAGGTCGAACATCTGCTGCACGTTTAAATCATACGAAGGGGTCACTCGTTTCAGACCGCATTGCAAAAAGAGTTCAGCTGCTTTATGGTTGGCGATGTTGAGCGAAAAATCTCCGATCAACGGGATGTTCAACTCATTTTGACGTGACATGTAATAATAAAGGGCACCTGTATTACGCACCAGGATCGAGTCAGGCTGACTTTTGGCGATCAAGGCAAGCACGCCGTTTTCATCCGGCATATGGATGCGCATGGTAGCCAAGCCGATTTGTTTGCCGTAGCGACGAGCCAGCTTCACGGCCTCCGGGTATTGCTTCACAAATTCAAAGTCTGCATAGAGATAATCCACATCTGTCTGTGCAGCTGCCTCCAATTGCTCCAGCGAGCGACAGAGAACGGTTAACAATGGTTTTTCCACAGGCTGCTTGGTGGCAACGTCACTGTACACGTCCACGCTGTATTTCTGATAGACAGGCGGTTTTCTGCGCAGATAAGTGAGCTGTTCAACGGCCTCGCGACGCATCCGGTTCAGCTCGCTGACAGGCACGATCACATCGCCCTCAAGATCTGCGACGAGACGGTCTTTTTCCAGATAGAACAGAGTACCACCCAAGCGACTCAGCTGATCATGAAGCAGCTCCTGACTCAGCGGGCGTTTCAAGGCAGTCTCCAGGACGATCTCGGACTGGACCTTCACCGCATTGTTCGCCTTCTCATCCATCCATGTGGTTTGCAACGGCTCACCAGCACGGCCGCTTACATGCACAGCAAGCGGGAAGGTCGCATACGGCTTGTCCGTTTCAAAAGTCTTGCGCAGGCGCTTGTTCAGTTCTGGATCGTTTGTTTTCCATACTTTATCCCCGACATGGATACGACTGAGCTTTACATCGTTTCGACCCATGACGATCTCATACATTCCTTTGGAGACTTCGCCCTCTACTTTTTCCCCTTTTACGAGGATATCGTAGACACGTCCGCCTTCCTCATCCTGTGTCGGATCGCCCGCGTCAAACACGATGCCATCCCCGCGCTTCAAGGGGGATTGCAGCTCTACCAGAAGGGCATGCTTCAGTACCTTTTTCACTTGGCCGAGGTAGACGCCGCGGCTCTTCGGAAACGTTCCGTCCAGTAAGGTTTTATTGTTGGTGCCTTCCAGGAAGCCATGGGTAAAGCCACGGGAAAAGCTTTGCTGCAGCTCACGCACTTCGACCTCGCTAGGCTTCGCATCTTTCCCAGCAAAATAGCGATCGATTGCGGCCCGATACTTGCTGACCACATTGGCTACATATTCAGGCGATTTCAATCTTCCTTCGATTTTAAAAGAAGTCACGCCTGCCTCGATCAGCTCCGGCACGATGTCGATCGCAGCCAGATCCTTCGGCGAGAGGAGATAGGCAATGTTCCCCATTTCCTTTTGCACGCCATCGACTATTAGATCATAGGGGAGACGACAGGCTTGCGCACATTCCCCGCGATTGGCGGAGCGACCGCCCCACATTTCGGAGGTGAGGCATTGGCCGGAGTAGGAGACACAGAGTGCCCCATGTACAAATACTTCCATCGGCAGCTTGGCTTTTTCGCCAATTTTCTGGATCTCTTTCAGCGAATTTTCCCGTCCGAGCACCACACGCTCTATATCAAACGGCTTCGTAAATTCAACGGCTTCTGGAGAGGTAATCGTCATCTGGGTGGAGCCATGGATCGGGAAATCCGGGGAAAGCTCGCGAATCAGCTTCACCAGACCCAAGTCTTGTACGATGACAGCATCCACACCTGCATCGATACAGGCCTCAATCAATTCTTTCGCTTCTTGCAATTCGTTTTCAAAGACGAGAATGTTAAACGT
Source organism: Bathyarchaeia archaeon (assembly GCA_035644815.1). Lineage (GTDB taxonomy): Bacteria > Bacillota > Bacilli > Brevibacillales > Brevibacillaceae > Brevibacillus_F. Next base: position 4,857 of record DASQNU010000028.1, read on the forward strand.
CAGAAATCCTTTTACTCCATACATGTGGAGATAGGACATGATTTCAGGCAATTCATCGGTATGAAAGTTTTGGGCACGGGCTCTGGCATTAAACTTTTCGACTCCGAAAAAGACGGCATTGGCTCCGTTGGCAACAGCTGCCTTCAAGCAATCCCAGTTTCCGGCAGGGGCCAACAGTTCAATATCTTCACGCTTGATGTTTGATTGCACTCGATTTACCTCCGAATCAATTGGAAAGCACTGGCGACGCGATCGTAGATAAGTCCATGTCGCCTAAACTCCATCATAGGTAAAGTATAGGCGCGAAGCAAGGGGGAGATACAAGAGAAAAAACGAGAACCAAAAAAAACTTTTCAGAGGATAGGAAATGATGGTATTCTTTTGGAAAAGTGGAAATATATACTGCGAAGTGAGAACATACAATGATCGTAATGAAAGATATCTTGCTTCAGTTCTTTTTCATCACTTTTCCCATTCTTTTTTGTGAAATAGGCTTGTTGACGAATAGGCAAAGCAGGTTGATCCCGACTCGCCTTTTTTTTGCGTTGACCAGCTCGCTGGCTGTGCTTTTATGCATGAGCTTCCCGATTACGATTGATGGTGGATTGCAATACGATCTGCGTTCGATTCCTATCGTTCTTTCCTTTTTATATGGAGGTTTTCGGATCGGAGCGTTAACGTTTGTGATCATGCTGCTCTATCGCATGTTTCTGGGAGGAGAAGGCTTGTGGGTCGTAGTATACGGCTCCTTGTATCTCGCATTGCCAATCTATTTGGCAGCGAGATGGCACCGTTTTTCCCAAGGAAGGAAAGTGCTGTTGGCATTTATTATCGGTCTGGTCAAGCAATTGACGACAGCGGTCGTGTTCGTCGTGATGGGCTTGCTAAAAGGGATTTCAATCATATCGCTGTTACCCCGACTGGAGCTATTCATGGCAGTCGGATTTATCTATGTTGGAGGCTTGATCCTTCCTGTGCTGTTTGCCGGATATTTGCGCGAGACCGCTTTGATGCGTGTTCAGTTGCAAAATTCGGAAAAATTAGCTTTAATCAGTGAGCTGGCGGCCAGTGTGGCGCATGAGGTCCGCAATCCGCTGACTGTCGTTCGCGGGTTTGTGCAGCTCCTTCGAGAAGGTGTCGATACAGAAAGAAAAGAATACATCAAGCTGGTACTCGCAGAACTGGATCGGGCAGAATTCATCATTTCTGATTACCTGAACTTAGCCCGGCCACAGGACGAATTCATTGAAACGTTTGATGCTGCGGAAATGATGCAGGAAGTCAATCAAGTGATGTTTTCCTATGCCTTGATGAACCAGGTACAGCTGAAAGTTCATCTGGAAGAACAAGGCCTGTATATCCGGGGGGATAAGCGGAAATGCAAGCAGGCGCTGATGAATCTGATCAAAAATGGTATCGAGGCGATGCCGAGTGGCGGTACGATTGGACTAACCGCGGAAAGAATTACGCAATTGGTGATGATCAGAATCACGGATACTGGTCAAGGGATGAGTCCGGTACAGTTGAAGCAGATGGGCCAGCCCTTTTTTACAACAAAAGAAAAAGGAACAGGACTGGGGCTGCTTGTAAGCATCCGCATTGTTGAAGCGATGGGAGGAACCATCCATTTCGAAAGTGAGATAGGGAAGGGCACGCAAGTAACGATTATGCTTCCGCTGCACTTGCAGTCGGAATAAATAAAAAAGGAGGGAGTGAGTCCCCTCCTTTTTCTATTTCATTTAATCATCCAGTCCTTCGAAAACGATCGATACTTTTTCTTCCATGATTTCTTCCAATGGCCACGCGCCGTCGCTGCGGATCCAATCGTACAAAGCATTATAATAGATATTTTCCAGCATGTTGGCCGCGACCACCGGGTTGAATTTCTGTTTGAGACGGCCTTTTTCTTGGGCTTCCTCAATGATATCGGCAAAAATCTCGCGCAGTTCAAAGTAGATGTTCTTCTCGGAATCAATGACCTTGCGATGCTTCATCGACTCGATCAGGACGCGCATAAAATCGCAATGTTGAATGTTAATTTCGTTTAAAATTTTATAAATTCGCAACACTCGTTGTTTGCAGCTGTCACCATAATCCCACTCTTCTCGGCGCTCTTCAAGTTCCAGGATACGTTCATAGCCCCAGTTGGCCAGGATCGCTTCTTTGGAAGGGAAGTGTAGAAAAATTGTTCCTCGCGCCACATCCGCCTCTTCGGAAATCATATCAATCGTAGTGGATTCAAAGCCGTATTCTTTGAATAGTTTAATGGCTCCATCAAATATTTTTTGCCGGGTTTCCCGCTTTTTCCGTTCGCGTCTCGTGGTCAAGATAAACACCTCCAATCGACATTATAACATATTCGAAAACAAGCAAGAAAAAGGGATGGACTTCGCGATGACAAGAATGTATATTTATATATTATCATGAATATTTATTCTGAAAACAGGAAGAGAGCATGGAGTGGGGGAGTGGACCATGAGCATCGCAAAGGCCATGACGATCCGTCAGGCAACGATGAGTGATGTTGACCAGATGCTGGAAATTATTAACCAATATGCACAACAAGGGCTGATGTTGCCCCGTACCAAATTATCCGTATGCGAAAATTTGCAATCATTCGTAGTGGCCCATGATGGGCAAGATGTCTTGGGGGTTGCCGGCTTGCATATTTTGTGGGAGGATCTGGCGGAAATACGTTCGCTTGCGATCTCCGAAAACGCAAAAGGAATCGGCGTCGGCAAACGGCTTGTCTTGCACTTGGTGGAACAATGCAAAAAGCTGGGCATTAATCGGGTATTGGCACTTACGTATCAAAAGGAATTTTTCGATAAATGCGGATTCCATATCGTAGCGAAGGAAACGCTCCCGCAAAAAGTGTGGAAGGACTGTATCAATTGTTCCAAGCTGCCGATGTGCGATGAGATCGCGATGATTCGGGAGAGCTTTTAAAAGATCGGGAAACCGGTCTTTTTTTGTTGCATGTATATATACAGTGGCTGCGGTGGGGTGAGCATATTCCAAAACTCCTCTTCATTCTTCGCCCCGCTGAGGGGACGGGACTGTCCGCTCCGCAGCAAATCGCGGGGGTGTGCAAAAAGTGGTAACCGCTTTGAAGCATAGCCAAGTTTGCACCCCTTTTTCCCGCGATTCCCTGCTCCGCTGGGGCGGGCTTCGCAGGCGCTCCGTTTTGAAATATGCTCACCAGCGTAGCAGAAGCCTTTTCAAAAGCAATGCACATGAATACAACAAAGCCCCGTACAATACGGGGCTTTCAAATTTGCTTACATAAGCAACCGTAACGCGAGGAAGGGAAGACCGGGACGGGCGTAGTCTTTGTCACACCTTCCGAGGTGGAGCTTGCAAAAACGGGCAGTCTGCACTTCCTCGCGGGTGTGGCAAGAACGCAGCCCATCCCGGTCTTCCCTTCCCCCACCCCTATGTTTGCACAATCTAACCCAGCTAAGGCTTCGCCAAAAAATGAGGCGAAGCCTTTTCTAGTTTTCGGATTTGTGTAACCGTTAAAATGGTTATTTACAGGTTATAAAAACCGTGTTACGATATCGATACAAACCACTAAAGGTAATTTATACAGGTTATAAGAAAATGGAAAGGAAGAAAGCGAATGTTCATTCAACGATTACCCTGGGCAGGTATCCGCATTTTGGCAGGTGACACAGCTGTTCTGATTGATCCGATAACCCGAATTATGGAGAAATTCGGAGGTTCCCGGGAACCCATGTATCCGCTAGAGCACTTTGGTAAAGTGGATGCTGTATTGATTACACATCTGCATACGGATCATTTTGACCCGGATGCGATTATCGTAGCTTATGGAGCATCGATTCCCGTCTATGTTCCTGCTGAAGTGGCGGATACAGCCAGGGCTGCAGGCTTGGAAAATGTCACTGGCGTGGAGATTCACTCTTCGATCGTGCTGACGTCCGATGTGACGATAACGGCTGTGCCTTCCGTTGATGGAATTGGTGATGTACAGGTTGCCTGGATCGTTGAGGGGGCAGGGCGCAGGGTCATTCATTGTGGGGATACGTTGTGGCATGGTTATTGGTGGAAGTTTGCACAGACTTATGGCCCCTTTGACGCTGCCTTCCTGCCGGTTAACGGAGCCATTCTCGAACTTCCCGGAATGCTTCCTAGCGCTCAGCCCATCTGTTTAACACCAGAGCAAGCGGTATCCGCGGCTGCAATTCTTGAGGTTGGGATGCTAGTACCCATTCACTATGGAGCGATACACTATCCACCTGTTTACAATGAAACGCCGGACCTTGTTGCGAGGCTCGAAGCCGCAGCAAAAGGAAAGGTAAAGCTGGCCATGATGAAAGCCACGGAAACGATGACAATCTAATAATACTTGTCATAGTAAGCATCCAGTTTCACTTTCAGAAGTGAAACAGGGTGTTTTTTCTTTTTCATAGATTCGTTGATACCCCGAGCTCTGATTGCCTCTGTCCGATTCCTTCTATAGGCAAATCACATATCTCGAGGTAAAATGGAGAAATGCACGGAATGAAAAGAGGGAAAATTATGAAATTAATACTCCTAGGGATATTATCAGCCTTCTTTTTTACGTTTACCTTTGTCTTGAATCGGGCGATGGATCTGTCAGGCGGCAGCTGGATCTGGAGTGCTTCGTTACGATATTTTTTCATGGTCCCGTTTTTGCTTGCGATCGTAGCGATGCGACGTAACATGCCGCAATTGCTGGCGGAAATGAAAAAGAATTGGCAGGAGTGGCTGCTCTGGAGTTTTGTCGGCTTTGGGCTGTTCTATGGTCCGATCTGCTTTGCAGCCGCCTACGGACCTGGATGGCTGATGGCGGGTACCTGGCAAATCACGATCGTGGCAGGAACGCTGCTCGTTCCTTTCTTTTATGATGAAATCCAAACGGAAAAGGGGATGATGCGAGTCCGTCAGCAAATACCGATGAAGGGCTTGTTGATGTCCTTGGTGATATTGCTGGGAGTCGCCCTGATGCAGCTGCAGGAGGCAAGAGGTCTTGCGATTCACGAGGTCTTGTACGGAGTGGTCCCGATGGTGATCGCTGCTTTCGCCTATCCATTAGGCAACCGTAAGATGATGGCCGTCACTCAAGGAAGGCTGGATACCTTTCAACGATTGCTGGGGATGACGTTGGCCAGCCTGCCCTGTTGGATCCTGCTTTCCATCTATGGACTGGCGGTAGATGGGCCGCCTAGTATGGAACAAGCGGGACAATCACTGATCGTCGCCATTAGCTCGGGCGTCATCGCCACGGCTTTGTTTTTTCGGGCGACCGATCTTGCCAAAGGGAATCCGCAAAAGCTTGCCGCTGTGGAAGCGACACAAGCGGCTGAGGTATTGTTTGCGGTGATACTGGAATCGCTGCTTCTGGCAGGACACTGGCCGTCGCCCTGGTCCTTTATGGGCATGGGACTCGTCATTGCCGGTATGGTCTTGCACAGTTATGTATCACATGGCATTCACAAAAAAGCAGAAGCACGGCAGACAGCTTCATCTGCGTAACCGGAGATTCCACAAAATGAGTTTTTCGAGCCAGCTCCACGGCAGCAGGTGCTTCCAGAATAGGGTGGCACGAATGTTTCTGCCCACGGGATAACGGAGCTTTGGGGCAGGATGCTTCGCGATCTGGATGATCCGTTCAATCACCTCGTCTGGCGGAGGAGCTTGCTCGATAATGCGATCCACCTGATCATTGAGCGCACGCATCTGTTCGGCGTAAGGAGAATCCGGAGTCAATCTGATTTGGTCCCGGCTTTTTTGCCAGATGTCCGTCTTGTAGGAGTCTGGCTCGATCATACATACGTAAACGTTGTGGGGCAGCATCTCCAGCCGCAGCGCCTCGCTGAAACCTTCCACAGCATGCTTGGAGGCAGCATAGGGGGCAAGACCGGGAAAGCCTATCTGGCCGCTGATGCTGCTCATATTGATGATCGTTCCCTTTCGTCGTTTTCGCATGTGGGGGAGAAAAGCGCGAGTGACAGCGATCAATCCCAATACGTTTGTCGAAAATTGTCTTTCCCATTCTGTGCTCGTGATTTCCTCTACGAATCCTCCCACAGCTACGCCTGCATTGTTAATCAGCAGATCGACCGAACCGTAGCGCTCCATCACATAGTGCTCAGCCTCTTTGATACTGTTTTCATCGGTGATGTCGAGAGTCACAATGTCAATGGAAGTTTCCACCTTTGCCTCTCTAGCAGCGCTCACTAGATTGCTGCTATTCCCAATATTTCTCACCGCAGCAATAACTTGATAGCCTTCTTTGGCTAAAGCTACGCTTGCTAGCAAACCGAAACCGCTGGAAGCTCCCGTAATTACAACGATTGGATGAAACATGTCAACCCCTCCAAAAAACTGCCACAAAATTGTCAACAGATTTATAACGATTAGTGATTTATATCACCTCACTTTCTTTGTATACTTAAGTGTGGATTAACATTGTTGAAGGTGACGGGCTTTTCCGAAAGGTGGCAAGTCGTCGTTGGCGCTTTTCTTGCGGAAAGTTGGTTGCATTGCTATTTCTTTGCTTTATTGGATATTCTAATAAACAAAGTGAATGCAGCGCCATCTATCGCGCAAAGGGACTAATAGATTTACGCTGGGCACAGCCACTGGATCTATTACAACACGAATGAAAGTGGGGGTAAATTTGTATGAAGAGTCGATGGCAACTTAACTGGCGCCTGCTCTCAATGGTGATGGCATTGGCGTTAGTACTGACGGGATGTGGAAGAGAAAATCTCTCTACTCTGATCCCGAAAGGCCCAGTTGCAGAACAGCAGCTCTTTCTGATGGTGCTAACTTCTGCGATTATGATTGGTGTATTTCTTATCGTAATGATTATTTTTGCCTACGTCCTTATCCGATACCGTCAACGTCCGGGTCAGACGGGTATTCCTAAGCAAGTGGAAGGTAACCACAAACTAGAAATTCTGTGGACCGTAATTCCTTTCCTGCTGCTTATCGTTATGGCCGTCCCAACTGTGGCGATTGCATTTGACTTGGCAAAAGAATACAACAACAAAGAGGCAGTACAAGTAAATGTAACTGCACACCAATTCTGGTGGGAATTCGAATATCCTGATCTGGGCGTTCGGACTGCGCAAGAACTGGTTATTCCAGCTGGCAAAAAGGTACAGTTCCATGTCACCTCTGCCGATGTTATCCATGCCTTCTGGATTCCAGCTTTGGGCGGTAAAATCGATACAAACCCAGGACTCACCAACAAAATCTGGTTGGAAGCAAAAGAACCAGGTATTTACTACGGTAAATGTGCGGAGCTCTGTGGTGCGTCCCACGCGTTGATGGACTTCAAAGTCGAAGCGCTGGAAGCCTCCGCATTTGATGAATGGGCGAAAAAGATGAAAGCAGCAACTGAAGCGCCAGCAGCAACAACCGCGACTGCAACTGCTGCACAAGGTCAAGAAATCTTCAAGAAGAGCTGTATTGGTTGCCACGCGATTGGCAGCGAAGGCGGTAAGCTTGGTCCAAACCTCACGAACTTTGGTGAGCGTAAACTGGTTGCGGGGATCAAACCAAACGATGCACAGCATCTGGCCGATTGGTTGAAAAACCCACAAGAAATGAAACCAGGCAACACTATGCCGAATCTGAATCTGGATGACACACAAGTAAAAGCGCTTGTAGAATACCTGCACACCTTGAAAGTGAATCAATAATCAGGTTCAGCAGAATCGCTGTAAATGCTTACTAAGGAGGTAAAACCGTGTCTGATCATACATCACACGCACCAAATCGATCGGGCTTATGGGACTGGTTAACGACCGTCGACCATAAGAAGATCGGGATCCTGTACCTAATTGCCGGCGGGTTCTTCTTCATCTTGGGTGGGGTAGAGGCGATGCTGATCCGTCTTCAGCTGATCTATCCTGAGGCTCAATTCGTTGCCGCGGGTACATTTAACCAAATGATTACGATGCACGGTACGACCATGATCTTCCTTGCGGTCATGCCCGTCATCTTCGGTTTGATGAATGCGATTGTTCCATTGCAAATCGGTGCACGCGACGTAGCGTTCCCATTTGTGAACTCTCTTGGTTTCTGGTTAGCTACTTTTGGTGGACTTTTGCTCAACACGAGCTGGTTCCTCGGAGGAGCTCCTGATGTAGGTTGGACAGCTTATGCAACTCTTTCCTCCAACCACAAATTCAGTACACTGGGTACCGATTTCTATGTATTGGGTCTGCAGATCGCAGGTCTGGGTACATTGATCGGGGGTATCAACTTCCTGGTTACCATCATTAACATGCGTGCACCTGGCATGACGTTCATGCGTATGCCGCTCTTCACTTGGTCCGCATTCGTTACATCTGCTTTGATTCTGTTTGCATTCCCTGCTTTGACAGTAGGTCTCGTATTCTTGATGTTTGACCGTTTGTTCGGTGCGAACTTCTTTAACCCAGATGCGGGCGGTAACGTCGTCATTTGGGAGCACATCTTCTGGATCTTCGGTCACCCAGAGGTTTACATCTTGATCTTGCCAGCATTTGGTATCATCTCTGAGGTTGTTAGTACGTTCTCTAAAAAACGTCTGTTCGGTTACAGCTCCATGGTGTTCGCGACCATTTTGATCGGTTTCTTGGGCTTCATGGTGTGGGCTCACCACATGTTCACAACAGGCTTGGGTCCAATTGCGAATACGTTGTTTGGTATCGCGACCATGTTGATCGCGGTTCCTACCGGTATCAAAATCTTTAACTGGCTGCTTACCCTGTGGGGTGGTCAAATCCGCTTCACGACAGCCAACCTGTTTGCAGTGGGCTTCATCCCGACCTTTACAATCGGTGGTATGACTGGGGTTATGCTTGCGGTACCGCCAGCTGACTATCAATACCATGACAGCTACTTCGTAGTTGCTCACTTCCACTACGTAATCGTAGGGGGTCTTGTTTTCGGTCTGTTTTCGGGTCTGTACTACTGGTGGCCAAAAATGTTCGGAAAGCTTTTGAACGAAACGATTGGAAAATGGCATTTCTGGACATTCTTTATCGGTTTCCACTTGACGTTCTTCCCGCAGCACTTCTTGGGTCTGATGGGTATGCCACGTCGTGTATACACGTACCTGCCAGGTCAAGATCTGGAAATGGGTAACTTGATCAGTTCGATCGGTGTAATTGGTATGACGCTTGGTTCGATCCTTTTTGCGATCAATATGGTGGTTGCAGCGAAGAGCAAAAAAGCTGCAGGCAACGACCCGTGGGATGCGCGCACACTGGAATGGGCGATTCCTTCGCCAGCTCCAGAGTACAACTTTGCGCAGACTCCACTCGTTCGTGGTCTTGACGCATTGTGGGTAGAGAAAATGGCAGGCAACAAAGGTATGACTCCAGCGGAACCGCTCGGATCGATCCATATGCCGTCTCCATCTTTCTTGCCATTCCTGATGTCACTCGGTTTGTTTGTAGCAGGTTACGGATTTATCTATGCCGGCCAATGGGGTACTTATATTGTAGCGATCGCAGGTATCGCGTTCACAATGCTCTGCATGTTGCTGCGCTCCCTGTATGACGACCATGGCTATCATATTGAACCAGATGAGATCGAAGAAAAGGGGGTTAAAGCGTAATGGCTGCAGATCACGCTGTTAACACGGTTCTGCCAGACGAACCGGAAAAAGCCACCCTGGAAGGAAAGAACAAGGTTCTTGGCTTCTGGCTCTTCCTTGGTGGGGAGACCGTTCTCTTCGGTACATTGTTTGCGACATTTATCGCATTGCGCGATCAAGTGAACGGTGGACCATCCGCACAAGAATTGTTCGACATGAAGATCGTTGCTTGGGCAACCTTCCTCTTGCTGACAAGTAGCTTGACCAGTGTTTTTGCAACAATCGCGCTGCATAAGCACAACCTGAAAGCCGTACAGGCATGGTTAGTCATTACCGTATTGCTCGGACTTGGCTTCTTGGGTCTGGAAATTTACGAGTTCTATCACTATGTTCATGAAGAGCTCGGAATGACAACCAGTGCGTTCAGCTCCTCCTTCTACACGCTGGTAGGATTCCACGGTGCGCACGTGGCTTTCGGGATTCTCTGGATTACTGGGCTCATTATTCAGTCGATGAAAAAGGGCTTGACGGTTGTGACCGCACCTAAGTTTTATGTAGCAGGTCTGTACTGGCACTTTATCGACGTTGTGTGGGTATTCATCTTTACCGTCGTATACCTGATGGGTATGATCGGCGGAAAGGCGGTGGCGTAATCGATGGCACAGGTTACTAACGATTCTTTGCAACGTAAGCCAAAGATCAAGAAAGATGGGGTAAAACCTCATATTGTCACGTTCATCGCTTCGATCATCTTGACGATCATTGCGTTTATGGCAACTGCTTATGAAGTGATTCCAGTGGGCTTTACCGTTCCATTCATCATTGTATTGGCGATTGTGCAAGCTGCTTTCCAGCTTCTGGTGTGGATGCACATGGATCAAAAAGGTCATGAATTTGCACGTGTAGGCATTTTGACTGGTGCGGCAGTGGTGCTGATTGTGATCATTTCTTTTGTGACTACCGTCTGGTAGAATACATGGATTAAAGGGGGCAAATGTCGTTTGCCCCCTTTTTCTATGCGCAGAAACAAATTGTTTGCTAAATTGTTAGAACTGGTTTTTCTTGTTCTTTGGATTTTGTGTTATGTTTCTATATAATATAGCTCAGTGCTGTATGATCATCTCTTTCTTGCAAAGAGGAGGTATGTAAAAATGACCCCGCATCACGGGCATTCAAGTGGGAATACGTTTTTTGATATGTGGAACCCCGATGTGCTGCTAGCAACCATTCTCGTTGGGGCGATTTATCTGGCCATCATTGGTCCATGGCAAAAGCGATTTGCCGATGCTTCACCAGTCAGCAGCAAAAAGAGAGCCGCTTTTTTGACCGGTCTGGTCCTGTTTTATTTAGCAGAAGGCAGTCCGATCAACTACTATGGGCATCAATATTTCTTCAGCCTGCATATGGTGCAGCAGTCTTTCCTTTATTTGATCGTTCCGCCGCTTCTGCTGGTGGGGGTGCCAGAGTGGCTGCTGGCTCGAATTTTTCCGATGGGTTGGCCACGGAAGATCTTGTCCTTTTTCACAAATCCTCTCTTGGGGGCATTAGGCTTTAACGTGTTGTTTTCGTTTTATCACGTGCCGTTTATTTTTGACGAGGTTTCTCTGTATCCAACGGCAATGTCGATTTATCATGCTGTCCTTTTTGTGGCTGCTTTTATGATGTGGTGGCCGATCGTTAGTCCATTGTCTGAGAAGCAATCACAGCTGTCTGATCTGAAAAAAGTCGCTTACATTTTTGCCAATAGCGTATTGATCACACCAGCTTGTGCCTTGATTATTTTCTCGGACAGTCAACTGTATGAAAGCTATAGACTCGCACCTGAACTGATTGCCGGCCATTCTGCCTTTGAAGATCAGCGTCTCGGTGGAGTTCTGATGAAGTTGATACAAGAGGGCGTATACAGCTCAATCCTTGGCTATACCTTCTTCCGCTGGTATAAGAGAGAAAGAGCGAAAGACGAGATTGAATTTGCCGATATCCTTGCAGCGAAAGCGGAGGAAAGCAAAAGCAGAGTGTAGATTGGGTGGGGGATTTGCATGATTACCATTTTGCCAACGATAAGCACATCTTTTATTGCCCTTAGTGCGATTTTTGTAGCTGTGGGCTGGTACTACATTCGCAAAGGGAATATAGAGGCACATAAAAAGTGGATGATGATTGGCGGTTTATTCGCGACGCTTTTCTTCATTACGTATGTGTCACGTACAGCCTTTGTGGGAAACACGCATTTCGGCGGGCCGGATGATGTGAAAATTTTTTATCAGATCTTTTTGATCTTCCATATCATCTTGGCTACCGTAGCTGCTGTGATGGGAATCATCACCTTTTATCGCGCCTACAAAAATCAGATCGCGCAGCATAAGCGAATTGGGCCGTGGACGGCAAGCATCTGGTTTGCCACTGCGATTACGGGTGTGACCGTGTATACGCTTTTGTATGTCATCTACCCGGGTGGCGCGACGGACAGTGTGTTCAAGGTAATCTTCGGCTGGTAAAGAAGTCAGAGTAGTAAATAGTGTACAGAAAAATAGACCGCATGTTTGGGGAATACAACAAGTGCGGTCTTTTTCATGCCCTTATCTGTTAGATTAATTTGATGCCCGTGAACAGAATGATGGTCGAGATGAGGAGTCGCAGAAAGAGGGTAGGTACGCGGGTAGAAAGGATACTGCCCGCAAATACACCGGGAATGGAACCGAAGAGCAGCTGCCAAACGACTGTGTAATCGACATGCCCGAAACCCATGTGAGCGAAACCGGCAGCGGTGACCAGTAAAAAGGCATGGGCAATATCGGTACCGACGATATCCTTGCCGCTCAGGTTGAAAAAATACATCAAGGCGAGTGCAAAGAGAGAACCGCTTCCGATGGAGGTCAACCCGACAATGAAGCCGAGAAAGGCACCGATGGCGATTGTCTGTTTGCGCTTATGATCCATCGACATTTGCTGCCAGCGGTTGGGGCGGGGGTCTTTGCGATCACGCATCGTTTTGATCAGCATGGAGATCGGAATCAGGATGAGGGCTACGCCCAGCACCTTTTGAATGAATTGGTCGGCATTTCCAAACAGCGTGTCAATCCAATGAATGACATGTACGGCGACGACTGCACTGGGCACACTGCCAACCGCGAACCAAAACACAATTTGCCAATTGACGGTGCGTTGACGCCAATGCTGTAGAGTCCCGAAAACTTTGGTGATGGAGTTATAAACGAGATCAGTGCCTACTGCAATGGTAGGTTGGATACCCAGCATGATTAAGATCGGGGTCAAAAGAGCGGCGCCACCGACACCTGTCAGCCCAACGAGAAATCCAACAAACAAACCAATCACGGTTAAATGAAAGTCCATATTTTCCCATCCTGTCTTTATCTGGATCTTATCCGCTTCTGTCCTGCCAAACTAATACACACTATGGGATAGGTGGGTGGATGGTGCCGATAGCGGGGCGAAAATAGGCAAAGATCTATAAAATACAGCACTTGTGGAGATAGTAGGTGAAAAGCCCAAAAAGCAGGAAATGAAAGGGCTTGAACCATCACTAGCGTCAACAGATTGTCAAGATTACGTGGTTCATTTATATGTATCTTTTGATACACTACTCTTAGCTTTACTGAGAGAACATTTTTGATTTAGAAATCATCCTCAGTTGACTCACTTTATAGCCATTGGCTACAATGAGAGCTAGACTAAAACCTGCAGCTTTTGCTCAGCGCAGGTAAGCGAGACGGCGTATTTTTCGCCCGTTAGGAGGGTAAGAAGTTGGATCAGCAAGTAACATATGATGAGTCCGTAGGCACGGATTCCTCTGTGCAAATAGAACCTGTAACTCCAGCGACTTGGCGTGATTATCTGGAATTAACCAAACCGGGTATCACCGTTTCCAATTTAATGACTGCATTTGTCGGTCTCTGGCTGGCTTCCAAAGGCTCCCCGGATTTCGGAGTATTGATTTTCACCATGTTAGGCACTGCCTTGTTTATCATGTCAGGGGCTACGCTGAACAATTATTATGACCGCGACCTCGATCAAAAGATGAAAAGGACCAAGAATCGTGGCGTTGCCTCCGGAAAAATTTCTGCGAGAAATGCGCTGTTGTTAGGGATCGCCTTGCTTTTGCTTGGCTTGGTCGTACTGGGGGTATTGGTTCATCCACTTGCAGCGGTATGGGGACTGATTGGCCATATTTTTTATGTTTTGATTTATACTCCGCTCAAGCGAATAACTACATTGAATACAGTAGTTGGCGGTATTTCGGGTGCCGCGCCGCCGGTCATTGGCTGGGTGGCGGTAACCCACAGCATGGATATGGGCGCTTGGATGCTGTTCCTCGTACTCTTCCTCTGGCAGTCGCCGCATTTCCTGGCACTGGCGATGATGAAGGTAGAGGATTATCGTGAGGGCGGCTTGCCTATGCTGCCGGTTGTCAAAGGATTTTACGAGACCAAACGCCAGATGTTTTTCTGGGGCGCTGCACTGTTTCCGGCTTCCCTGCTGTTGTATGCCTATTCCGAGGTAGGCTTGCTCTACCTGATTGTGACAAGTGTGCTCGGACTGATCTATCTGGTGCTGCTGCTTCAAGGCTTCAAAACGCAGGATGATCTGGCTTGGGCGAAAAAGCTGTTTGGCTATTCTTTGGTCTATCTGATGGCATTCTGTGGCGCCATCTTTATCAGCGTGCTGTTATAGCAAAAGAGGCGCATCACGAATAATGAGATGTGGGTTTACGTCTTCGAATAGGAAACATCTCTTGTTCGCAGGAGATGTTTCTATATTTTTTGAGTAGAGAGGTAGCGGCGTTCGTTAGGGGAAAAGAGGGACAAATATGGATAAATCGCTGCGTTGGCTGGCGATCTCTGCGACCATTCTCATGTTTCTCGTGATGGTGGCAGGTTCGCTTGTGACCAAAACGGAATCAGCATTAGGGTGCGGCAACGATTGGCCGCTCTG
>DASQNU010000029.1:0-2159 GCA_035644815.1 Bathyarchaeia archaeon
GAATGGCTTCACGACATAATCGTCCGCCCCTGCTTCAAAGCCATTTACCCGATTGGTTTCTTCGCCTTTTGCGGTCAACATGATGATTGGTGTTGCCTTTTGCTCGCGAATACGCTGGCAGACTTCAATTCCATCCATGCCGGGGAGCATCAGATCAAGCAAAATGATATTGTAATCTTCTTTTAAAGCCAATTCCAATGCTTGCTCCCCATCTTCGGCTTCATCGATCTGGTAGTTTTCTCGTTCCAGATACATTTTTAACAGTCTTCTGATGCGTTCCTCATCATCCACAACCAGAATGCGTGCCATCTGTTCCATACCAAGACACCTCTTTTACGATCATTGTACATGCAAGACAATTCAACAAAAAGCTGGTCACAAAAACCAGCTTTTCTGTTAGCAAAACCTACTTCTACACCCCGGCATAAGAGTGAAGTCCCGCGATCACCAGGTTGACGACAACGAGTGTAATCAAAATGATGACAAAACCAATTACCGACATCCAGGCAGACTTTGTGCCAATCCAGCCGCGCGAAAGACGCAAATGCAAGTAGGCACTGTAAAAGAGCCAGACGATGAGCGCCCATGTTTCTTTCGGATCCCATCCCCAGAAGCGCCCCCATGCCTCTTCTGCCCAAATCATGGCAAAAATCAGCGCGCCCAACGTAAAGATAGGATACCCGATCGCTACAGCACGGTAACTAATCTCATCCAGCAGTTCAGGATCTATCCCGGATACCGACGGCTGCAGAGCGGCAGCAATGCGTTTCCGCAGAATCAGGCGAAGGATACCGTAGAGCACCAAGCCGGAAAGAACCGACCAAATCATCGTATTCAATTTACGGGCGGCGTCTTTTCCTTCCATCCAGGCTGGCGCTTCGCCGAGCGGTGTCATCGGTCCTTCCTTAATGATCGTAGAACCGTTTGGCGCGACGAGCGCAGGAAGCGTATACTCGACCTGCACATTTTTCATTTCTCCGGCGCCATCCATCTGTTGCTGCTGCGGCATTTCAAAAACCGTTTTTTGATCCATGCGGGCATAGGTCGAATCCATGATGATAAAACCAACCAGCATCAGAACCACAGCAATGACGGTTTCCAGCCATCGTGTGCTCTTGCTCGCACGCTCTTGTGAAACCGTGCGGATCAAATACATAAGCCCGGAGGCAAAGCCAACCGAGAGAACGCCTTCACCCAACGCGGCCGTAGTCACATGAATATGCAGCCAATAGCTTTGCAGCGCAGGGATCAGCGGTGTTACTTCTTTCGGGAATACATACGCATAGGCCAGCATAATGATCCCTAACGGAATGACGAATGCACCTAATGCGGTGATACGGTAAATCCGATAGAGGATAAGGTAGGCCAAAATAATACAGAAATCAAAAAACGCCATGAACTCAAACATGTTGCTGGTCGGACTATGACCGGAAGCAATCCAGCGGCACACAATATATCCTGCCTGGGATAGAAAACCCAGCACCGCTATGGTGTAGCCAATTCCGCCAAAACGCCGCTCGTGCTCTTTCGGCTCTCGTCCCGCCCAGCGTTTTCCTGTTACGGCAACCACAAAGAAAATCGTGGAGATAACATAAAGGATAAAGGCTGCATTCAGCAACCAGTTACTTACCGTGATTAACAAAAGTTTCCCTCCTAGCTAGGACTTGCCTTTTTCCTGGATGAGTATCGGGATCTCCAAAGCTTTAATCACTTGTTCCATCTCACGGCGGATGCCAAACCAGTTTTTGTTGGTATGACCAGCCATCAGAATGCTTTGTGCTTCACGATGAACCCAAATGCGTCGATGCTGCCAATAGGAGCCCATTACTACGCCCACCATGAAAATAAACGCGCCGAAATAGATGAATGGCACCGCTTTGTCTATACGTACCATCAGACCGGTAATATCAATGAGATCCGGCATCTTGATATCCATCACGTAACGAGGGTTATCGGTATCGGAGATAAAGCCGCCCTGCAGATATACCAGCTTCTCCTTTACACCGTTATCACCGGTGATTTCAAGTGCGAACATCGGATTTTGCGGCTGATTGCTTTTTGTACCCGGCTTTCCATCGCTCCCCATGATGAAATCAGGGAAATATTCCATGACTCGCACTTTCACATTCCCGATCTGCTGTTCGGTTTGCGGTGAGAAC
>DASQNU010000030.1:0-12740 GCA_035644815.1 Bathyarchaeia archaeon
AAATGGATCCGTACGATGGCCACGAAGGAACATGAAGACAAATCGGTGTATGCGATTGCCTTTTCCGATCAGCATGAATTGTTTTACGCACGACTCAATGCGGATGGCAGTGTGACCCAGTATCAAACAACCGTTGACAAAGATCTGGAAATTCTCAACTTTACCTATACCGATCAGTTGCTCGAAAATAACTCGTTTGTCGTGATGATTAGGGCAAAAGGGGAAGAACGAAGCACTCGCTATCTTGGCTTTGCTGTCGGGGAAAGTACATGGAAGCCCGTGCTGTCTCTGGAAGCGGATGACTTGACGATCGAAGCACCCGGCAAATTGCTCGTCACGAATCCTCTGGGTGATGGCGAGCAGGAAATTGCCTATTATGTCTGGAAGGGCGATCAGTTTGTCTATGATGGAGCGAAGGAAAAGCTGGAGCCTCCTACAGATGAAGAGGTGGAATCGGCGGATGACTCCTCAGAGACGTCTGAGCCTTCGGATTCATCTGGCAACGAAGACACCCCTTCATCGAACGATTCCGCACCGCCGCTTGCCGAAGATGAATACTTCCTGCAAGAGGCAGCGTCGATTCATAGCGGACCTGGCCATGATTACGAGATTATGGGCAAGCTGGAGCCTGGTACGGTGGTCAAAGCGATCGAGGAGCAAGATGGCTGGATCAAAGTTGCTTTTGATATCGGAGAATATTGGATCAAGCTGCCTTAATGGAATCGATGAAGCTCGCATGGCTCCGCCGTACTCTGGCGGAGCCTTCTTATATCGTTGTACGTTCGATAAGCCGATAGGGCAGCATCAGTTTTTCAATGGGGGTACCAGGGTTGTTATGATGCTTGAAAAATGTGCGAAATGCCTGGATCCCCAGCTCTCTTGTTGGGATTTCAATGGTGGAGATTCCCATCAACTCGGCAATCGGGTGATTATCAAAGCTCAAGATCGCCAAATCCTCCGGAATGCTTACTTGTAACTGCTTTGCCTCATGCACCATTCCCGCTGCCGTCTGATCGGCACTGACCAGAAAAGCATCGGGCTTCTCAGGTAATGCGAGATACTCCCTCATCACACGCCGCCCGTCTTCGATGTTAATACAGCGGTCAAAAATCCAATCCTCCCTGACTTCCCGTCCAATCTCCCGCATTTTATCCTCATAGGCTTTTCTTCTTTTCATGCTGTTGGCGGTATCTTTCCTGCCAATACAATAGCCGATACGTTCATAGCCCTTTGACGTGAGATAGTCCAGCCCTAAGCGAAACGCCTTTTCATGGCAAATGGATACGCTCGGAAAATACGGCTGTTCCACGTCTTCACATAGTACAATCGGCCCATCATGGTTGAAGGCTGTAAGCATGTCCAGCGAGATTGCCCGCGAGCAAAAAATGATCCCGTCTACCACGGACCCCCGCAGCTGCTCCAATGCCTCCAGCTCTCTGTGCGTTTCATAGTTCGTTTGAAAAAGAATCAATTGGATGCCATATGCAATGGCTGCTTCCGCGATTCCATCGACCAGTTCGCCAAAATAAGGATGATTGATGGTCGGCAGGACGACACCGATCATATTGGTCTTTCCTTTGGACAGATGAACAGCGTTAATATTTCGGCGGTAGTGCAGCTCTTCCATCGCTTGAAAGACTGCGGCCTTTTTATCCTCTCTTACATAAGGGTGACCATTCAGCACGCGGGAAACCGTGGTGACGGAAACACCTGCCTGCTTCGCAATATCTCGGATATTTGCCATGGTTGAATCGCTTCCTTTTCACTCATTCCATGATTTGTGAATTTTCTCCTTGCTCTGAAACGCGTTTCAGCTTGTAAGGTAATGACGAGACCTGTAAGTAAGGAGTGGTTGCATGATCTGGTTGGAAGGAATCTTGATCATCATCGGGCTGTGTCTAACGGAATTGTTGGCTGCTACGTACGCGCTAGCGCAGACAAAAGATGTGCTGGAAGAGTCTGTCTCGGACTTGGATAACCAATAGGCTGCTGTGCTGCAGCCTTTTTTATTTTATTGGAAAGCATCATAATCGGGTAGTCCTTTTTCATCGCCTCGCCTGCTGCTACGCTCCATTTTATGGAACTTCCTTTTGCTTCGAACGTATGCAAGCGTAAGCAAACAAAATGAGGTGTGGTGTAATGCTGATCGAGAAATCCAAAATGAAAACCTCTAAAGGGACGATTCAATATCATTCCAGCGGAAACGGTAACCCTACTATCGTCCTGATTAATGGTGGCTCTGGCCCCATAGAAGGTTGGATGAAAATACTCCCTGAAATTTCGAAATCATCCTCTGTATTTGCCTATAATCGCTTTGGCGTTACCGCCAGCGATAAGCCGAGAGAACCTCAAGACGGAATCACCATTGTGGAAACTTTACGTGAGGCATTGAACATTGTGGGATATATGCCCCCCTATTTGCTGGTTGGACATTCATTAGGGGGATTATATGCCAATTTATTTGCTCGGCTTTATCCCCACGAAGTCGGAGGTATTGTCTTTTTGGAATCCAGCCACCCAAAAGATATCCACCTTGATGAGTATCAAGGCAAGGCGGTAAAGGTCATGAACAAGCTTTTCTCTCTGTTTGATTCCTTTTCTGCACACAAGAAATTCAATGAAGTCCATTTCGTCAAAAGAACCGTCCAACAGATCCAAGAAACCGATGCTTTCCCCCAGATACCGGTATACGTGATGACAGGCGGAAAAGAAAATCGGCTAATGCCAAAAGAAGTCCAAAAAAAGCGAATGGACCATCAATTGGATCTACTGTCATTGTCCAGATACAGCAAACACATCATTGCTGAAAATAGCGGGCATTTCCCCCAGCTATCACAGCCAAAAGTAGTCATTGATACCATCAAAGAGTGTTTGGACCAGGTAAAACAAAGCATGATGTAAAAAAAGAGCGGAATGGGCTACAAATATCCGCCTTTAGGAGCAGGTAATTGGCGGAATTGGTTATTCTTTTCTAACACGCCACGAATATGCTCTACCAGGTTGTTCAATTTTTGTTGGTCTTCCGTCAGCTTACAATTTTCGTCATCCCAATTGAACTCCGCCACTTTTCCGTTCGCTTGAACTTTTAGCGAGTATGTCTCAAATGGAACCTTCATACAATTCTTTAGCCAAGGAGAAAGCTTCCAGTCTTGATCGGTTAAAAGGTTGATTTTAGCCATTTCAGCGTAAATTTCCTGCATTTCTTGCTTGCTGAACTGGAAAGGTACAGTGATAGAAGGCTCGACCACCATATCTTTGGTGTATGACTGGGTAAATGTATTTACTATATTTTTAGCGTTTACACCATAAGCAAGTGTAAATGCAAAATCTTCGGGCATTTGCGCAGACATCGCTTCCTGCGTTGCCACATTTTCAGGATAGCTATTATAAAAAAACATCCCCACACCTGCACATAAAGCTAGACATAATACGATAGCTCTGGAGATCTTCAATGTCATCACCTCTTCATTTGAGACGAACAAATTTGGAAAATGTTTTAAAATACACTTCAAAAAGTCAATTTACAACAGGTTAAGGGAACAAAAAAAGAGCCGAAATTCGGCTCCTTTAATCCTTGCGAAGATTGTGTTTGGTGTTTTCGTTGGTTTTCGGCGGCGTTGCACGCGAACCGGCTGAGGCTGTCGTCGGACGCTTTTCGGTATTGTTGTGCTTGGACAAGGCGTGATCCTCCTCAAAGGGAATATATGCTGCTTTGTCCATAGTATGGCTTGCTACCGAAACCTGCATGCATGTGAGTCTGCTTACGATTTCAAGACATCGTGATCGACGTAGCGCTCTCCGTTCAGCTCACTGATCACATTGATGGCGACTTTTGCCCCGTCACCCGCTGTAATAATTGTATGCACGCTTACTCCCGCAGCTGTTCCAGCTGCCCAAATGCCCGGGATGTTGGTTTTTCCTTCTGCATCCGCTTTGACTACCGTTTTGATTCGTGGCTCTGTCCCTGGCTTTGTCTCAATTCCTGAAGCTTCCGCCAGATCTGCCATCAATCCGGTCGCCAAAATGACATGCTTGGCTTCGTATGTAGCGTTCTCGGTGACAATCTTGAAGCCGTCCTCCTGCTTTTCAATCGCTTGCGCTTTTCCTTCAACCAACTCCGCACCGAATTTCGCTGCTTGCTTTTTGCCAATCGCGACAAGATCTGGTCCTGTGATCTCTTCCACCCCGTAATGATTTTCCACCCATGCCCGCTTGGTGATGCTCTGATCGCTATCGATCACCAGCGTTTTCTTTCCAGCCTTCGCTGTAAACAGAGCCGCCGAAGCACCTGCTGGTCCAGCACCAATAATGGCTACATCGTACATGAAAAATCCCTCCCGTTAGGTTCAACCTTCTTTATTGGGTTCTGAATCCCAATTTTTTAACGCTTGATCTTTCTGAAAAGCTAGACCTGTGCCACGAATTAAGTATACATTCTCGTCTGGATAGTATGCAATATCTCCCTGCTCATTGGTGCCCACATCCAAAATCTCCAGCACCTGTTCACCCGTATTGATAAATTGGTGCGCGATATTCTTCCCGGCCGGTTTGGAGACGAAATCTCCTTTTTTCACCACGCGCTCTTCTCCGTCCATGCGCAAGGTGCCCGTACCGCTCATGATCAGAAAAAACTCTTCTTGCCTGGAATGGCTGTGGTATTTGGCGCTTTTCGCACCCGGTGGGATCCGGTCAATGTTCACGTAAATCTTTTCGCTGCCCGATGCCGCTCCTAAGTAAAGCGTGCTGGCATCTTCTCCGTAAGATTCTGTAAACTCAAGGGGCATTGCTTCCGTATTTAAGACTTTTCTCATATTGTTGTTCCTCCCGTTTCTTTGCCTTTCTTACATCCGTCCATACTGTATGATTAAAATATGAAATGGTTTTCATCATACATCCCTCCTAGTCGATAGTAGCTTCATCATAGCATAAGGGCTTCGCAGGAAATACCATTATTTGTATCGAAGAGAATGGCGAAAGAGGGTGAAGGAACTTGATGCTTTTTCACTATCATTATTGGACGCCTTTTGTAGAAGAAACGGAAATCTTCTATGTAGCCAATGGTTTTCGCGTTACTCAGCGTATAGGAAAATACGAGGGAGAAATTCAACCATTCAATCCTCCCCTCGCCTGGGATGATTTTCGGGAGAAGCACATCCTTTTTCGGATTATTGAGGCGAGAAAGGGTAACGTCAATATCACGTTCGGCTACGGCAAAAAGATTATCTTTGACCATCTTGGATTTTTGGTTTCAGCAAACGATCATGAAGTGATCTGTAATAACGCATCCCTGCTGCATTGGGAAACGAATATAGGAGAACGGCGAACCTTTATTCAGACACCCTATGGATTTCGAATCGAACTTCAAATACACATGGATGTAATAGACCCAGGTACGGAAGCTGCATCGCTCGAAAAACTCAAACTGGAAACAAAAGTGGAAGGGCTTGAACATGATCTTGAACGCTTGTTTGGCAAGCCTGTTGTTAACATCAGTGCGACTGTTGGTGATCAAACTTCGATCAAAGAAGTGGTTATCAAGGGTTTGCGCTCGACGAACCTTCTGGACCCAAATAGGGTCAGAATCATTGGCACTGATGCCTAAAAAAACTGGCTCGCCAAGCTTTTGGAGAAACCTTTATACTGGGACAGGTTGTGCAAACATGGTGGTGGGGGAAGGGAAGACCGGGCGGGGCTGCGTTCTTGCCACACCAGCTAGGGAGGGTATACTGTCCGTTTCCGCTTGCAAAAACGGGACGTCGCGCAAAATTTTCGAGGAAGCATATTCACACGTAGGGGTTGCGCGACAAGCGTGTCCCATTTTTGCAAGCTCCACCTGAGTGGGTGTGGCAAAGACTCCGCCCGGCCCGGTCTTCCCTTCCTCACGTGCGTTGTACCTTTGTAAGGCAGTCCCTCCAGGCCGTTTCGCATTCACATACGTAAAAAAGCTGAGAGCATATAGCCTCTCAGCTTCATTCTTTGGGACCGATCGATTACCTTCCGCTTTTCAGCTCGGTCCAATAACGATCATATTCCGGCAATACCTCGCCGACATCCATCAGCCACTCGGTACGCTCCAGATCAGCTTGATCCAGGAAGATCATCTTGTTGGCGCGATATTCTTCGCTGTGCAGTGGATAAGCTTTCTCGTTCGGATTGCTGTAGCCTACCCACTCGTAGTTCTTCACGCTAATTTCCGGGTCCATCAGGTAGTTGATGAACTGTTCGGCAATTGCCTTGTGTTTTGCTCCTTTTGGAATCGCCAGGGTGTCTGCCCAGATCGTAGCGCCTTCTTTTGGCACCACGTATTCCACATCCGGATTTTGCTCATTGATAAATGCTGCGTCGCCGGACCAGACTGTACCGATCCATGCTTCCTCGGCGATCATTTTTTGCTTGATGTTATCGGTGTCAAAGGCAATGACGCCCGGCACAACAGTTTTCAGGTCATTGAACGCCTTTTCCAGCTCTGCCTTATCCTTGGTGCTGTTGGAGTAGCCGTTTTTGATCAAGGACATGCCCAGCACTTCACGCGGGTCATTCAGCATGATCACACGGTCTTTGTAAGCTGGATTCCACAGATCGCTCCAGCTGTCGATCTCGTCTTTGACATACTTTTTGTTATAGGCAATCCCTGTCACACCCCATGTGTAGATGATGGAGTATTTGTTCTCCGGGTCAAACTCAGGTGCTTTGAAGGTTGAGACCATATTGTTCAGATTCGGGATTTTGCTTTTATCCAGCTCTTCCAGCAGCCCCAATTGAATCATGGTGGTGACCATGTAGTCGGATGGCTGAATCAGATCGTACGCGGATGCACCTGCTTGCAGCTTGGCGAGCATCTCCTCATTGCTGGAAAACACATCGTAGTTTACTTTCACTTGATACTTTTGCTCAAAATCTTTGATCACATCAGGATTGAAGTTATCGGCCCAGCTATAGATGTTGAGCACTTTTTCTTCCTCAGTTGAACATCCTGCTGCACCCAGCGCGAGGGTGAAGACCAACATGCCAGCAAGCAACGCTTTCATTTTTTTCAATTCCCAGACCTCCCTGATTTGTCCGTCACAGCCGTTCACAGTTGAACCTGCAGGCGGAGATTTTAGATTATCATGTCGACCTGATTAGATCGGCAAATGACTGTTGGAATCCTTGGCCATCCCTTTGCGGCGGAAAATCTCCGAGATCAGCAATAGTAAGATCGTCACCGCAATCAATAGAGTCGAGAGCGCGTTCACTTCAGGCGATACTCCCCGTTTTACCAGGCCATAAATATACAACGGCAATGTCGTAGAATTCGGTCCCGCTACGAAAAACGAAATGATAAAGTCGTCCAGCGACATCGTGAAGGTCAAGAGCAGACTAGCCACGATGCCCGGTGCGATCACGGGCAGGGTAATATGACGAAACGTCTGCCACGGAGTCGCCCCCAGATCCTGCGCGGCCTCCTGCAGCTCGTCCCCCATCCCTGACAGGCGGGCGGACACGATCACAACCACAAAGGAGATGCCAAAAGTGACGTGCGCTGCGATCATCGTCAGTTTCCCGAGCGGAAAGCCAATCTGGCTGAACAGCACCAACAACGACAACCCCATCAGCACTTCCGGAATGATAATCGGCAAGTAGATCAATCCGTTCATCACGGCTTTCCACTTGTCCGAAAAGCGATGCAGAGCCAGTGCGGCCAGCGTCCCTAGCGCAGTAGCGATGATGCTGCTCGTGATCGCAATGACGAGGCTGTTGGACAAGGCATCCATCACCTGGCGATTCTCAAACAGCGACAGGTACCATTTCCATGTAAAGCCAGTCCACACCGCGTTGATCCGCGAGTCATTGAACGAGTAGAGCATCAGGATGACGATAGGCAAGTAGAGAAAGATCATGACCAACCATGAATAGACGGAAAACAGGCTTCGGCGCGATCCTCCCATTATTCCACCCCTCCTTCTCGCTCCTGAACACGGATGACACGGTAGTATAGAAAGATCAGAACGATACACAGCAGCATCAGGATGATAGACAGCGCAGATCCAAACGGCCAGTCACGTGCAGACAGGAACTGATTCTGAATCACATTTCCGATCAACGCTGACTTCGCTCCCCCCATGACATCCGGCACGACGAACATCCCGATCGAAGAAACAAACACCAGGATACTGCCTGTCACGATTCCCGGTCTTGTCAGCGGCAGGGTCACATGCCAAAAAGCTTTCCACGGAGTCGCTCCTAAATCATAGGCCGCCTCCAGCTTGCGTCGGTCCATCTGCTCCAGGGATACATAGATCGGCAATACCATGAATGGCAGCAGCGTATACACCATCCCGAGCATGACCGAGCCAAAATTGTAGAGCAGCGGCAACGGCTCCGTGATCAAACCGATCGACTGCAAAAACGTGTTCACCACGCCTTGCGTCCGCAAAATGACCACCCAAGCATAGGAGCGAACCAAGAAGTTGATCCAAAATGGAATCATGACTGCCAAAAGCCATGTATGCTGCCACTTTTTATCCATGCGGGCGATGTGGTAGGCCAATGGATACCCGATCATCAGCGACAGCAAGGTGGTCAGTAGCGAGACCACCAGTGTATCGAACAAGATGCTTACATAGAGCGGATCAAAGAAACGAACGTAGTTTTGCAGGGTAAACGAATAGACAACTTGCCCGTATGTGCCACGCTCCATAAAGGACAGCACCGTGACCAAAAGCAACGGGATAAAGAAGAAGATGCCCAGCCATACCAGTCCAGGCACGGAGAGCCACTTGGTTCGATTTAACAAGGCAGCTTCACCTCATCCTGCACTGTCCAGCCGATTCCCACACGCTCCCCTGCTTGCCACGTATGTGTATCTTCGCTGTTTTCATGAGCCAGCACGACTGTATCTTCTGTGCCATCCAGACGAATGAACACTTTTTGCAGGCTTCCCAAAAAGACCACATCGGCGATCACGCCGGTTTTTTGGTGCAGCTCGGGATTGAGATCCTTTTTGTATACCTTGATCTTCTCCGGACGAACGGCCAGACAGCTGTTCTCAACCGTGAAAACATTGTTTTCGCCAATGAATTTGGCAACGAACAAACTGCTTGGACGCAAATAAATTTCCTGCGGCGTTCCCAGCTGTTCGATCACACCACGATTCATGACGGCAATCCGGTCGGACATCGACATCGCTTCTTCTTGGTCGTGGGTCACGTAAATAAAAGTGATCCCGAGGTTTTTTTGCAAATTTTTCAACTCGAGCTGCAGATTTTTTCGCAGCTGATAGTCCAGTGCGCCCAATGGCTCATCCAAGAGGAGCACTTTTGGATTGTTAATGACCGCACGCGCGATGGCGACACGCTGCTGCTGACCGCCAGACAGCTGGGCAGGTTTACGCTTGCGCAGCTCAGTCAAATGGGTCAGTGACAGCACTTCATCCAGTCTACGCTTCTGCTCATTGGAAGGGACCTTTTTCATTTTCAGACCAAACAAAATATTCTCTTCCACGGACATATGCGGGAACAACGCATAATGCTGGAAGACCAGATTCATGTCACGTTTATAAGCAGGCACATCCTTGATCGGCTTGCCATCGAGAAAAATCTCTCCGGACGAAGGCTGCTCAAAGCCCGCAATCATGCGCAAGAGAGTCGTTTTCCCACAGCCGGAGGGCCCGAGCAGTGTCAGGAATTCTCCCCCGATTATCTCAAGCGAAAACGGCGGGATGACGGTCTGGTCAGCAAACTGCTTTTCAACGTTTTGCAAATGAATAATCGTTTTCATGGCAATCTCTCATTTTCCGATAATTTCAATTCAATACTAGGTAACTATATCAATCCAAGTCACATTTTGTAAATAACGACATTTTACGTCGCCAAATATGTCGGAAAGCGTGATTTCTCTAAGGGGCCCTTAGCAAAAAAGAAAACCCCGAAACGAGCGCCTTCTCAGACGGTATCGTTTCGGGATTTCGACGAGCAATATTTACTCTTTTGTCACAAATTTTAGAAGATATTCCTTAATTCTCATCTGTAACTTCCGCTCTCCGCGCAAGGTAACATGCAACGGAAAGGATTCAGCTGGAAGCTGGGTTCGAAACCATTTGCGCCCCTTGGCAACCAGGATCAGCAAGCCATGCTCATCCCCCAATGTGGCAAATGTCGCGCTAGGCTCCCGCCAGACTGGAATGCCGGCGGTGAGCTGCAAGCGCTCGATGGTTTCCCACACATCGTCAACCGGGAGCCCGATCTCGTTAAGGCAAAGGATCTCTGACGAGGTGAAGGGACGATCCGAACCGTTGGGCAGATTGTGCCGGGCTATCAATTCCATAATATTGCCTGCTGGATCATGAAAATAGAGGGAGTGAGAGTTCCAATGCCCAAAGTGGACCAGTTCGCCTTCTTCATTGGCAAGCACTTTCACTCGCTGCTTCAGCCACTCCAACGCTTCCTCGCTTTTGTTTTCCGGAATGCTGAAAGCAATATGGTAGTTGGGCTTACTCCCAGCAGGAGCTTGTATAAATTCCAGCCGGCTGCTTCCTACAGCCACGGTGAACCGATCGACCTCTACCGCAAGCAGTGTTAGTCCAAGCTGATTTTCGTAAAAATGCTTCATTGCTTGCAGCGAAGCGGTTTGCAAAGAAACCTCCAGTATCTCCATAGCCAATCACCCTTTTAACGGTATGCTTCTTCGTTGATTACCGGCCAGCGCTTAGCAACTTGGTGACACGTTGAAGCTCAGCGGCGATCCCATTGACCCGCTCCAGCGCGTCCCACTGAACAAGATCTGCCTTTTCATCATGCTGATCGGGATCGCTTACGATTTGATCCGGCAGTACGAGTGCATATACACCGCGCAAAACTTGACGCAGGCTGTTCAAGGCATTGATGCCGCCTTTTCCCCCGCCAGCCGCTGCGCCGATTACGACAGGCTTTCCTTTAAATTGGCGTCCACCCAGATAGTCGAGAGCGTTTTTCAAGGCACCGCTCATCGAGTTGTGATACTCCGGTGTCGTAATGACAAAGCCATCTGCTTGCTCCGCATAGGACTGCAGCTTGCGTACCGCCGGATGTTCCCGATCCTCCGGACTTCCTGTGAAGATCGGTAGCATATCGATCCCTACGTCAAATGTCAGCAGCTCTACCTGCTCGCTGGACAGCGCCTCGATGAAGGCTTTGGATAAACCACGTGTATGCGATTGTTTGGTAGCGGAACCATTCAGCACCATAATTTTCATGATCAATTCTCCATTCATTTTGTTTTTCGTTATCTTCTGTACTCATTGTAGCCGTTTCCAGATGGATCCATCGTCGGCAGAATGACGGAAAAAACGTACGAAAAAAGTCCGCTTTTTTCGGCGGACCTGCTTACGACCAAAGTCTTACTTCTTCATTAACAAAGGTCCCTTTGTCTGGAAAAGGAACCACCTTGTAAGATTATTCAAGCATGCCGTGCTTCACTGCAAATAATGCGGCCTGTGTACGATCCGCTAGATTCAGCTTGGCCAGAATGCTGCTCACATGCGTCTTCACTGTTTTTTCCGCGATGACGAGTACACTGGCTATCTCCTTGTTGCTCATTCCTTGCGCGATCAAGACGAGGACTTCCCGTTCCCGCTTGGTGATGTTTTCCCATACAGACGCGGCAACTTGGCTGGCCTTCCCTTCAGCCGGGCTATTCAGTGGGACAGGTGCGCTCATCTGCGTCATCAGTTTTTGCGTCACATCCGGGTGTAATTGAATGTTGCCGCTTAACGCACCGCGGATCGACTCCACGATCTGGTCGGGCTTCATATCTTTCAGCAAATAACCGGAAGCGCCCGCTTGCAGCGCCGGAAGGACATAGTCTTGATCATTGTAACTCGTCAAGACCAGCACCTTTACATCCGGATGCTGCTTGCGGATCTGGGCGGTTGCCTCGATCCCGTCCATTTCCGGCATGACGAGGTCCATTAATATCACGTCCGGCTTGCTTGTCGCGACCATTTCCAAGGCTTCCTTCCCATTATGCGCCTCACCGATGATCGTGAAATCCTTTTGCGTCGCGAGAAAAAAATGCAAGCCGCGCAGCACGACGGCATGATCATCAACCAACAAGATTCGGATACTCATCGCTCTTCTTTCCCCTTCCTGCATGCTTTGCTTCTAATAAAACGGAATCGATACACGTACGGTGGTACCGCGTCCAGGAGCGCTCTCCAGCTGGAACAGACCACCGAGCATCTCAGATCGCTCCCTCATGCTGACCAGCCCGAGAGAATCGATTCTCCCTTGATTGGACATGGGAAATCCTTTGCCCTTATCGCGAATCTCCATTTGAACCCGGCTATTTGTTACTTGCAGGACAATCTTCACTTCATTGACGCCCGCATGCTTGCTTACATTATTCAACGCTTCCTGACCGATCCGCCACAGCGTCTCCTCGATTGTTCTCGGCAGTTCATAGAGCTTCTCCGGATTCCCAATGATCGTCAATCCTAATTTTTCCCCGTACGTGCGCAGTGCCGTGACCAGCCCCTGTTCCAGCCCTGCAGGTCGCAGCTGCCAGATTAACGAGCGCATTTCTTTCAAAGAATCTTCGGTCAGCTGCTGGATCTCTTCCAAGGTTTGGGCCACCTCAGGTTCAGGCCCTTGCAGAAAAGACTCCAATCCCCGTGACAGCAAGGAAAGAGAAAAAAGATTTTGACATACGGAATCATGCAGATCACGCGCCAGCCTGTTACGTTCTTCCCATCTGCCGAGCTCGTTGCGCTGTTGATTAAGCCG
>DASQNU010000031.1:0-4344 GCA_035644815.1 Bathyarchaeia archaeon
TGCAATGGATATTGACATTTGCGGGGAAATAGACGTACACTTAATTGTAACAATTCTAATAAAATGATTGTTACTATCTAGCTCATCCAGATGAGTTTTGCTAAAGGATTGTGAGGTGCATGACGGAGATGGCGCAACGTGTTGAAAAAGCCGTAGAAATCCTAAAACATACAGGGGTACGGATGACACCGCAGCGTCATGCCATATTGGCGTATCTGCTCGATACCATGTCCCATCCAACCGCTGATGAAATTTACAAAGCGTTGGAAGGTCAATTCCCAAATATGAGCGTGGCTACGGTATACAATAACTTGCGTGTCTTTAAAGATGCTGGACTCGTACGAGAGCTTACTTATGGGGATGCTTCCAGCCGCTTTGACGCGAATATTGTAGAAGATCATTATCATGCGATCTGTTCCGAGTGCGGTGCTGTGCATGACTTCCATTTCCCGGCTTTGACGGAAGCCGAGAAGGCAGCTTCCCAAGATATCGGTTTCAAAGTAACCGGACACCGCATGGAAGTATACGGGATTTGCGAAGACTGCCAACAAAAATCTTCCCATTAACCAAATGATACTCGGGATCAAAACACTTTTCTCTGTGCTGGCTTGATGGAGAAAGGTGTTTTTTTCGTGTTGCGACCGGTGTAACCTTTTGTCTGTTTTTGCGTCCTGTTATACATAGTCGAAATGTGTAATATATTCTAAAGGTTGTGGGAATCCGCATGCTGCTATATCATCGGAAGAGTATGACAGACAAATGGACGGAGGTGTCGAACCATGGATATGCCATTGCGTAATTCATCACGTCCGAGACGAAAGCGCAGGCTATGGGCTGGTATGTTTCTGGCGTTCCTGCTGTTTGGTGGCGGGGTGGTAACGGCCGGGCTATGGCTCTATCATACGCTGCCTTCGACGGAGCAAGTTGCCCCTTTCGACGGGCGGAAAAACGTGATCGTATACCAGGGAGAAGTGCAAGAAGAGTCATTCTTGTTTGAAGAGGGAGAGATTTCCGTTCCTTTTACATTGATCCAAAAACATTTGGATGCCGCGATTTTCTGGGACGAGCCGACTCGCTCGGTGATCGTGACCTCAAAAGATAAAGTGCTGCAAATGGAAAGTGAGCAATTGGTTGCCTATTTGAATCAGAATCCAGTCAATCTGCAGGTGCCTGTCAAGGAAGTAGACGGCATTCGTTACGTGCCGCTTGCACCGCTGCAAAAACTGTATCCTTACCAGCTGAAACATATCCCGGAAACAGGTGTACTGATGCTGGAGAAAAGCGGATATTCCGTACAGCAAGGAAAGGTGCTTTCCGCTGACGAAGAAAGCGCCGAGTCCCAATCGCTTCGGGTGAAACCATCCGTAAAGGAAGCGATCGTGGGCGAGCTTGCTCCAGATCAAGCGGTTGACCTGTTGCAGGAGGAAGCGGGGTGGTATCACGTGCAAGCAGCGAATGGGCTGGTTGGTTACTTGCCGAAAGAGGCCGTGAAGCTGTCGGAGATCAGGAAAGTGGAAATCGCCACGCCTGGGCAAACAGGACAGCAGCCTGCTGCATGGAAGCCGCTCGGTGGCAAGATCAATCTGGCGTGGGAGCATGTGGTCAATCGGAATCCGAAAATTGCTGCTATCCCGCAAATGACAGGTCTAAACGTTGTCTCCCCAACCTGGTTTGAACTGCTGGATGAAAAAGGGACGCTGGGGAACAAGGCTGATCCGGTCTATGTAACATGGGCGCACAGTAGAGGATATCAAGTCTGGGGACTGGTTTCCAATGGCTTCAATCCCGATAGGACGACGGCAGTACTGAAGGATTACCGTCTTCGTTCCAAAATGATTGCGCAAATTTTGCAGTATGCGAATATGTATGACTTGGACGGGATCAACCTCGATTTTGAGAACGTCTATCTGGAAGATAAATCACGGTTGGTCCAATTTGTGCGTGAATTGACTCCGTATCTGCACGAACAGGGCCTAACGGTATCGATGGATGTAACGATCAAATCGACAAGCGATAACTGGTCGCGGTTTTACGATCGGGCGGCATTGGCCCAAACGGTCGACTATATCGCGGTCATGACTTATGACGAGCATTGGGCATCCAGTCCGGTTGCCGGGTCTGTCGCTTCACTGCCTTGGACAGAAAGTGGTCTGCAGGGAATTTTGGAAGAAGTTCCTGCCAAAAAAGTGCTGTTGGGAGTACCTTTCTATACCCGACTGTGGAGCGAAACCAAGCAGGCGGATGGGACAGTGAAGGTAACCTCCAAGGCATTGTCCATGGAGACGGCACAGAACTGGATCAAAGAACGGAAGCTGACCCCTCAGCTGGATGAAAAGACCGGACAGAACTACGTAAGCTATACGGATACCGCTGCGGGCGTGACATATAAAATGTGGTTGGAGGATACAACCTCCATGGCAAAAAGGATTGAGCTTGTACACAAGTACAACTTGGCCGGAGTGGCGGCGTGGAGACGCGGCTTTGAGCAACCGCCGATATGGTCGACGATCGCTGAAGGATTAGCGAAAAAGCAATAGCATGAAAAAAGCCGAGACGCAAAGGTGTCTCGGCTTTTTCGTTTTCAACTCCTGAATTATTGCGTTTCTTCCGTCAAGGAGAGAGGTTGTCCGCAAAACATGCAAGCATCTTCTTTCCCCATCATTTTGGTCACTTTGCTGCAGGAAGGGCATTGAACCTGCGCAGAGGTCATAGAAACCATCCCGGAAATCATGAAGAGAACCGTCGCCACCATGGTCATGATGAATCCGATTAACAGCAGGATCAGCATGAACAGATAGTTTTTTTCGAACCAAGAGCCTAAATAGCCGGCAAAAAATGCATAGCCTGTGTACATGAGAAGAATGCCAAGACCAATATTCCAGTTCGCCCAAGTGCGCATTCGTTTGATTTTACTGATACGATCCGCGTTTTTCATGAATGATTCCTCCAATTAAGGTAAGGCAGTACCTCTATTGCTCGGTGAAGGCTCAGAAAAAGTGATCTTCGTGAGCACTGCCAATCATTATAGCATACAAGCAATTAACTGTTGAGCAGCAGGAAACGACGATTTTAAGTAGAATCTTTTCCTAACCATTTATGGAAGGGGGAGCTTTCATGGAGTTGTATACACAAAGCCTGCTCGATCAAGAGGAGATCCTATCCATTATGCGGGTTACAAAGCATGATTCCCCCAGCCTATTCCTTGATGGGGCTAATCAATTATATTTGCTTATCGTCAATCGACCCACACCGCAATGGGAGACGAGACATTTTCAGCTGGAGTCAGAGCGGATTGTTGAACATCGAATCAGTCAATGGCAGATCGAAAATTGGGCGATTCAAGGTGCAGATGAGCGATTTTCTTATTGGTTGAGTCAAGCCGAGATTATTCTTGATCGAAATGACTATATGAAAGCCAATAAAAAGCGGTTGCTGCGCATCTCGGAACAGGCACAAAAACAGCGGGTCTATATCGAGTACTCTTCTTTTCTGCGTTATTATCTTGAGGCAAAGGAATTGCTTCAGCTCGGGTTGGCGTTTGATGCTTATCAAGCAATCTTGCATGCCTTAGAAGGGCTGGCTCGCCTAGTGATATGGGAGGCAGGACTGCAACCGTGGCCGGCATTGTGGGGCCAGGTGAAGCAAGTTGATCCCTCTGTATTCAAGTTATATGAAGAATTAATTGCGAGTCATGAGCCATTGGACAAGCGCATTGAGCTGCTGCTTCTGCCAGTCGAATTTCATGTCATGTCAAAAATGAAGGACTGCACACAACTGTTATTAGAAGTGTTGCAATCGCGAAATCGTCCATGGCTGGTAAAAGAGTTGTCACAGCAGCCGGCTTTGGCAGGTAGTCAGATTGATCTGCATTTGCTGTTAGATAAAATGGCAAAGAAGACAATTGTTCATGAGGTGTTGCTTCTCAATAAAGAGAAGTCCATTTACGAAAAAGGGTATCAGCTTTCTGGATAATTTTATTAGTAAATTAGTATTGACTTCGGCCTGGATGACGTGCTATATTAACAAACGTCACTTCGAAAGACATGAAGTCGACAAGCGAATTGGATAAAAATTACCACTTGATTTCAACTGAACTTCTGTGGTAAATTTAAAAAGTCGCCTCTGGGCGATGAGACATCAAATGTTCTTTGAAAACTGAACAGCAAAAGCGTGAAACGAGTCAATCAATTACTTGTTTCAAATAAGCCAAGCTTATAGCTTGAGCAACGATTAAACACCAATTTATTGGAGAGTTTGATCCTGGCTCAGGACGAACGCTGGCGGCGTGCCTAATACATGCAAGTCGAGCGAGGGTCTTCGGACCCTAGCGGCGGACGGGTGAGT
>DASQNU010000032.1:0-11543 GCA_035644815.1 Bathyarchaeia archaeon
ACCGCTTTCGTGAATCTGAAGATCGGATATGCTTCTGCAATGGCGGTCATCTTGTTCTTGTGCGTATTCAGCATCACCCTGTTGCAGTGGTTCGGACAAAAGAAATGGGTGAATTATTAAGGGGTGATGAACATGTGGAAGGTTGTCTCTGTCGGGAAGAGCATCAGTACGCTACTGATGCTTGCGTTCAGCATCCTGTTTTTGCTTCCGTTTTTCTGGATGCTGTCTACGTCCTTCAAGATTGAAGCCGATGTGTTTACGTTTCCGATCCAGTGGATTCCAGAAAGGTGGAACGGTTGGAACAACTACGATGAAGTGTGGTTCGGGGATCATCCGTTCTATTTGTATTACTGGAATACGATCAAAGTGACCGTACTTACGACCGTTGTGTCTGTCGGCGTTTCCGCGTTGGCAGCGTATGGCTTTTCGAAGGTGCGGTTTCCGTTGGGGAAGTTTTTATTTTTGATCGTCTTGGCTACTTATATGGTACCGCCTCAGGCCATCCTCGTGCCACAATTCATTCTTTACCGAAAAATTGGCCTGTTTGACAGCCATCTTGGTCTCGTGTTGTTGGGAAGCTTCAGCGTACTTGGCACCTTCATGCTGCGGCAATTTTTCATGAGTATTCCGAATGACTATATCGATGCTGCCAAAATGGATGGAGCAGGGCACTGGCGTATCTTTTGGTCGATCGCGTTGCCCATTGTTCGGCCAGCTATTGCAACGTATGCGATTCTTCGATTTATCTGGACCTGGAACGATTATCAGAATCCGTTGATTTTTCTGCGCAGTGACGAATTGTTAACGATCCCGTTGGCCATGCAAAAATTTACCACCATTAATGGAGAATTTTATTCGTTAATTATGGCGGCAGCCGTCTCTGCGATTCTTCCCTTGGTCATCGTGTTTATGATTGGCCAAAAGCAGGTGATCGAAGGGATTGCGCTTGGTGGAGTAAAAGGCTGAGGAGGTCGTTTCGGTGAATGCACATGTTCTTAAGCGTTTGCTTCGCCCACAATCCCCGCTGTTGTTTGCCAACCAAGAAGAGCGCGACCAATGGTGTGAAGGCGCGAGAGCAAACCCAGGTCTACAATCGCTCCTGGAAGAAATCAGACAGGAAGGAAAGCGCCTGTTGAACGAGCAGGAACAAGAGCTGACTTTTTCCTTGTTCAAGTTGTTTGCGTTGAACGGTTCGAGGATTGAATACGAAAAGGTGTACTTTGCCAAGAGAAGGAGATTAAACACATTTGCGATACTAGCTTTTCTCTGGCCTGATGAGGATGTGTATCTGGAAGCTTTGCAAAATACGATTTGGTCCGTATGCAATGAGTACACCTGGTGCTTGCCTGCACATTTGCTGGACTGCCCAGAAACGGAGGTAACTGCAGACCGGTCATATACCTTGGACAAACCAATTCAGATGGCTTGCACGATTGACTTGTTTGCAGCGGAGACAGCGTTCACATTCAGCGAAATTTTGTCGCTTTTAGGGGATGCATTGGATCCTTTGCTGTGCAAGCGCATGCGTGATGAGTTGTACACACGAATCTTTCATCCCTTTCATAGGACGCGATATCGCTGGGAGACGCATACGCATAATTGGGCGGCTGTCTGTGCGGGGTCGGTCGGATCGGCAGCGTTGCATGTCATGACAGATACGGAAGATCTCGCAATGGTTCTAGAGCGGGTGCTATCTGCAATGGACCATTACCTGCAAGGTTTTCAAGATGACGGCTTTTGTCTGGAAGGCTACGGCTATTGGCAGTATGGATTTGGCTTCTATGTATATTTTGCGGACTTGTTAAAAAAGCGGACAGCCGGGCAGCTCGATTTGTTTGCTGTGGAAAAAGTGCATCAGATCGCGTTGTTTCAGCAGCGGTGTTTTTTGCATGGCAACAAGGTTGTTAACTTTTCAGATGCGTTATCAGATGCATCGATCTTTTTAGGATTAAGTCACTATTTGCACAAGGTGTATGCCGATTTTGCGTCACCGGAAAGAATGCTGCGTGCCGCATATACCGACGATCATTGCAGCAGATGGGCCCCTGCGATCCGCAATTTGCTGTGGTTTGACGACACTGCTCCCGAGCATGCATGGCAAAAGGGAACCTTATACGCCAAGCAAGCGCAATGGTTCATTTCCCGTCATCAAACGGAGGCAGGCAGCTTTTCTTTTGCCGCAAAAGGTGGACATAATGACGAGCCGCATAATCATAACGACATTGGTCATTTCATCCTCCAAGGGAATGGCGAGTGGCTTTGCAAAGATTTAGGCAGCGGTTTGTACACACGGGATTACTTTCAGGAAAAACGCTATACGTTTGTATGCAATGGCTCTCAGGGGCATTCCGTACCGATCATTAATCATCAGCACCAGGTAGCAGGTCTCGATCGTCGCGCAGTCATTCAGCATGTCTCGACGGGTGGATTCGCGGAAAGCTTCTCCCTTGATTTGGCCAGAGCATACTCAGACCAGACGTTACTGCAATTGAAACGCACATTTACCTGGGAGAAGGTGGAGCGACCAATCCTTGTCATGGAGGATACGTATATGTTTACGGAAAGACCCGGTTCAATCGTGGAAAGACTAATCACCCCTGACCTCGATATCATGGAAGAGGAAGAGGGAGTTCTTCTTCAAGGAATGAAAACAGCCATGCTCATTCGATATGATCGGTGCCAATTGCAGTTGGGAATAAATCGTTTTCATTTTCTCAACCATTTTGGCGATACCGAAGCAAATCTCGCGCTCGACTTTACCATGCTGAATCTGGAGAAGGAATGCAGCGCGAAACTTGTCTTTCAATTTGTGTAGAAAAGAGATGGTGAAGATGACACAAGATGGCCATTGGGTAGAGGAAGCAATACAGAGAGTGAATGAAAAAATCGGGCGAACTAGTAAGCGAATTGGTGCGAATTTTCCACATGCGAGTGTAGACGGCAAGTATGTCCTCGAGGCACCGCACTGGTGGACAGCCGGTTTTTGGCCGGGTTTATTATGGCTGCTCTATCGCGAAACGAAAAACGATGCATGGAAGCAGCTGGCTGAAGTATGTGAAGAAAAGCTGGATGCGGTCCTTCAAGATTTTTACCGTCTGGATCATGACATGGGCTTCATGTGGACGTTAACGAGTGTGGCCAGATATAAGCTATTGGGGAAAGACGATTCCAGGAGACGAGCCCTACTTGCAGCCAATCTTCTCATGGGGCGTTTTAATGTCAATGGGAGCTTCATCCGTGCCTGGAACCCATGGACAGAAGGCGAAGACAACAGTGGAATCGCCATTATCGATAGTCTGATGAACATGCCGCTCTTGTTTTGGGCTTCAGAGGAGACAGGTGATCCCCGTTTCAAAGCGGTCGCCCAACATCATGCCGAAACGATTCTTCATCACTTTATCAGGAGCGATGGCAGTGTTCATCACATTGTGCGGTTCGATCCGGTAAACGGCGAGAAGATCGAAGCGCTCGGCGGACAAGGCTATTCACCTGATTCAGGATGGGCGCGAGGGACTGCATGGGCGATCTATGGCTTGGCATTATGCTATCGATATACCGGTGCGGCAAAATATTTGGAAGCGTCGCAAAGGGTTGCTCATTTCTTTCTTTCTCATCTGCCAGATGATTATATACCGCATTGGGATTTCCTGCTTCCGTCGGGTATTGACTCTCCCAAGGATACTTCAGCAGGTGCAATCGCGGCATGCGGCTTGCTGTTACTAGCAGAGCATGTGACATCCAACCGATCTTCCGTCTATCAACGAGCGGCTGAAAAACTCTTAGATGCGCTATATCAACACTGCAGCGACTGGGATGGTGTGGAAGAAGGCCTGATCCTGCACGGCACCAGTCATTTTCCAGAAGGCAAGTATACGAATAATCCGCTGATCTATGGCGACTACTTTTTCGTAGAAGGGCTTGCCCGATTACGCGGAACGAAAGACTTATTTTGGTAGAACGGAGAGTGTCTGCATGGCAAACCTTACATGGCCAATCGAAAGGAATCCAATGCATACCCGCGGAGATATGGCAAAAGCGCTTCATCAAATAGTGGAACCGTTGCAGCCGTTTTACAGCAAGGGAAGTGCACGAATTGAACTCGGAAGCACGGGAACCAGTTATACAAAAGCAGTAGCTGGCTTGGAAGGATTCTCAAGAGTGCTCTGGGGAATGGCGCCTTTGCTGGCAGGGGGAGAGGACTCCGCACTGTGGTCGACTTGTCTACAGGGGATCAAGAATGGTACCGATCCAACGCATGAGGAGTACTGGGGCGAGATCACGGATTATGATCAGCGGGCAGTCGAGATGGCTGCCTTTGGTTTTACGCTTGCCCTCATTCCCGAAAAAATCTGGCAGCCGCTTAGTGCTCGGGAAAAAGAGAATCTGTATACCTGGTTGAATCAAATTAATCACCGGGAAGTCTACGATTGCAACTGGCTGTTTTTTCCCGTCATGGTGAATCTGGGTCTGAAACGAGCAGGAATGCCCTATGATCGGCACATAATCGAGCAGAATTTGGAGCGAATCGATCATTTTTACACGGAGAAGGGCTGGTATACCGACGGTCCGGATGCACATTGTGACTATTACGGTCCATTCGCCATTCATTTTTACAGTCTACTGTATGCGAAATGGATGGGGGATGAAGACCCTGTTCGGGCAGAGCGATATAAAAGTAGAGCGGAGTCCTTCGCCGTTGAATTTATCCATTGGTTTGCCAAGGATGGATCGGCTTTGCCTTATGGCAGGAGCTTGACGTATCGTTTTGCCCAATGTGCTTTTTGGGGGGCCTTGGCTTATGCGGAGGTGGGACCGTATCAACCGGGAGTGCTCAAAGGTCTAGTTCTACGCCATCTGCGCTGGTGGTTCA
This sequence comes from Bathyarchaeia archaeon, assembly GCA_035644815.1. GTDB lineage: Bacteria > Bacillota > Bacilli > Brevibacillales > Brevibacillaceae > Brevibacillus_F. Next base: position 4,871 of record DASQNU010000032.1, read on the forward strand.
GTCAACCGATCTTTGATGCGAACGGATTGCTCTCGATAGGCTATCGCTACCCGAACCTCATCATGGCAGAAAATTATAACGCACCCGGCTCCCCGTATTGGGCATTGAAAGCCTTTTTACCGCTTGCGCTGACGGCCGATCACCCATTCTGGCTGGCGGAGGAATTGCCGCTTCCCGCCTTGCGGGAAAAAGTCATGCAAGCAACTCCGCGCTTTCTAGTGTGCAGGGAGGAGGAAACGGACCACGTAGTTGCATTTAGCGGGGGATATCCACATACTACCGAACACCCGCATACAGCGGCCAAATACGAAAAGTTTGCATACTCCAACCGTTTTGGCTTTAGTGTTCCGAAAGCAGAATGGGGTCTTGCTCAAAGCGCTTGTGATTCCATGTTAGCGGTCAGTGAACGTGACAATCTGTATCGGGTCAAACGAGTAACCGTGGAAAGCAAAGTCACTGATCAATGGATCTATACACATTGGAAGCCCTGGCCCGATGTGGATATCAAAACCTGGTTGATCGCCGGGCTACCGTGGCATATCCGTGTCCATCGCATCGTGACTGGTAGAAGCTTGGATTGTGCAGATGGGGGATTTGCGTTGGGTCTTGAACGTGAAGAAGAGAAAAATCAAACTCTTGACGTTCGAATGAACAAAGAAGAAGTTTTGGCAAAGCTGCCTTGGGGCGCAACTGGAATCCGAAGCCTTTACGGAAATGGTCACGCTGAACTCGTCTATCCGAACGCAAATACGAATGTGCTCGATGCACGCACAGTTCTCCCTGTCGTGAAAGCTACACTTGAGCCAGGAGCATACTGGTTCGTCAATGCTGTGTACGGGGAACCAGGAGGAAGCGGGGATAATTGGAATGATGCCCCAAAGGTTGACGTCACTCATGCAGGTATCGCTATAGGAGACGGGACTGACAAAATTATCATACATGAAGCGATGTTTGATTAATTGACACGCTTCAGGAGCTGCCAGATGACCGCAGATGGAAAGCGGTGTATGGCAGCTGCTTTCTTATATCCCATTACAGAAAATCAAACATCACTGATTTGTTAACAAAAACATCTGTTCTTTCTCTTTATTCGGAGAAGGGATTCTGTAAACAATAAAGAAATAGCCTTTGTAAATAGATTGCATACGTAGAATCAGTGAATCGCGGGAATAGGGTGAAAAGGGGAGAGGCAAATGAATTTGCTGACAAGCCGACTGTACCAGGCATGTGAATGGTTGACACGTTTGGCCTATCTCAATCTGCTATGGATTGGGTTTACGCTGCTTGGCGGTATCCTATTTGGATGGGGACCCTCAACTGTCGCCATGTTTGCTGTAACCCGCAAATGGTTGACGGGACATATGGACATCGCCGTTTTCCCCGTATTTTGGAAAACGTTTAAAGCCGAATTCATACGATCAAATCTGCTGTTTCTCCTCCTGTTCACCATCGGCATTCTTCTATTGATTGATTTCAGAATATTATGGGTTTTGCAGCTGGATGAATCGTTTCTTGGGATATTGTTGATCAGTGTATGTCTGATGTATCTCATCACGCTTGTTTTTGCCATACCTGTGTATGTGCAGTACGACTTGCGCATTTGGCAGGTAATCAAATTTTCTTTCCTGTTTGGAGTGTCACGACCGCTTCATACGATTAGCGTTGGCATTTCTACAGCCGTTCTTGCCTGTGTTTACTGGTATTTTCCGTTGCTCGTCCTGTTTTTTAGCGGAAGCGTATATGCGTTGATTGCCATGTTTCTGACACGGAAAGCATTCGCAAGCATGGACCCGCGTCTGACCAAAGAAGAACAGGGGATCGTGGGCAACAAATGAATGCCATTCAGACCTTCCTTCAAACCAGTTATCGAAATCTCCGTATCAAGCAAAAGCTCTTCCTCTTGGTCTCTTTCATCATGATCGTTGCGTTTTCGTTTACCGTGATCGGGTCCCAATATGTCTTTGCCATTTATGACGAATTGCTTTATCAAAAATCATCGCAAGTACTATTCATGTCCTCTGGAAGCATTGAGAACGAATTAAAAAAAGTCGAAAAGATTTCCTATGACATCACTGCCGATCTCCAAATACAAAATGACCTTCATGCCTTGACGGTTGATGTCTCCGAATATGAGCACTTTCGTCTGCGCAGTGCCCTTACTGATAAGCTGTTGAATTACAGCAATACCGAAGATTATATCCAATCCATTCAACTTTTCGATGCCCGAGGACGAGAATATGCAGCCGGAACAAGCACGGTCTCCATTCCCCCCGACAAGCTGCAAAACATGCTTCGCGTAGCCAGAGAGGCAAAAGGCAGCAGTGAATGGATCTTTCCCGATAAATCAGACATGTCTCTCATTGCCCTCAGGGAAATTCGGTATTACAAAAATTTAAGCTTTGATCATGTAGGTACGCTGATCATCCGGATCAATCTCAACAAGATCGTCGGCCAGGTATCGAAAGGGAGTCAGGATCAGGGGGGAGATATCATGATGCGCAGCGGTACGCGTATCATCTACCCGATCCGCTCAGAGCAAACCACGGAACAAATCCCGATCCCCTCTGATCAATCGGAAGGGTACCGCATTGAAACCCGAAATGGCGAAACGTATTTTGTGGCATATCTTCATTCCACCTATGCGAATTGGACGTATTTGCACGCATTTCCTTACGACCAAATCTTCGAAAGAATCGTCACGATTAAGTATTATCTGCTTCTCGTGTATCTTCTCATGTTTTTCGTGTGCATCATGTTTGGGATGAGATTTGCCAAAGGAATCACCCACCCAATCGAAAATCTGGTGTCTACCATGCTTCATGTACGACGCGGGGAATTTGAGAAAGCCGAGGCTCGCTCTCAGCGCACCAAGCCGATGCAGATGGATGAAATCGGGATCCTGCACAGCAACTTCAACCTCATGATTCAGCGCATCAACGAACTGATCCGGGAAAATTACACCAAACAGCTGGTCATCAAAGAAACTGAGTTTAAAGCATTGCAAGCGCAGATCAAGCCGCATTTTTTATACAATACCCTGGAGTCGATCAACTGGCTGGCAAAAGTCAATCAGCAGGTCCAGATTTCCCGCATGGTGGAATCACTAGGCTTTTTGCTGAGAAGCTCGATCAGCCCGAAGGAACCGATGATCACGCTGGAAGAAGAAATGGAGATTATTCAGCACTATGTCACGATTCAATCGTATCGCTTCGAGGACCGGCTTCATTTTTCCATGGATATCCCACAAGAAGTAAGAGACTGCTGCCTCCCGAAGCTCACGCTGCAGCCGTTGCTGGAAAATGCGATTCAATATGCGTTAGAACCGATGATAGAGCCTTGCAGCATACGGATTACAACCATTCTGCAAGAGGATGGTTTCACGTTGGTGGTCATGGACAATGGCCCGGGGATGGACTTGGCCTACCTCGAGCAATGGGAGAAGCGGAAAGAACATACGAAAGGGCAAGGCATCGGCTTAAAAAACATCGACGAACGGATTAAGCTGAGCTTTGGAGAAGCGTATGGCATCAAGGTGGAAAGCGAACGGGGCAAAGGGACCCATGTACATGTGATGTTGCCATATAAAAGGGGGATCGCACGTGTATAAAGTACTGCTAGTCGACGATGAACGCATCATCCTGGAGGGAATATCGCGGGTCATTGATTGGAACTCGCTCGGAACGGTGTTGATCGGGACAGCGCGGAATGGTGTGGAAGCTTATGAAATGATCAAGAGCGAACAGCCGGACATCGTCATCAGTGATATCAAGATGCCCGGTATGGACGGGTTGCAGCTGGTCGAAAAGGTGCATGAGAACTTTCCGGCAATCCGCTTTATTATGCTCTCAGGCTTTGGCGAATTTGAATATGCCAGATCCTCCATGCAGTATGGCGTCAAACATTATTTGTTGAAGCCATGCAATGAAGGACGTATTATGCAAGCGCTCACGACAATCGTGGATGAACTTCGACTGGCGGAACAAAAAGAGCAATTTGTCCAGCAAACGAAAACTCGTCTGGAAAAGGTGCTTCCTTATACAAAGGAGCAGTTGTTAAAAGAATTCGTCACGAACCATATCTATGGGAATCGAGATCTAGAATATTATCAAAGACTTTTTCATCTGGAAGTAGCTAATGAACGTATCAGAGTGGTCTTGCTACAGTTGGAAGGGGACTTTGCTTATGAACATCTGTTCGCCATGAAAAATATCGCAGAGGATCTCTTGCAAGGAGTGATCCTGAGCACCACATTCGCTGAGCAAATATTGATCTTGCTAAGAGATACGGGACAAACCGATGAGATATATGCCGCCATGGATCGGGTTCGTACTACCTTTTTTCAATATTATCAAATCGATGCTACGATTGCCGTAAGTGACGCAGATCTTCTGACGAATGCGAAACGTTTGTACAAAGAAACACTGGAGTGCCTTGCCCATCGCTTTTATTTGGGGGAGGGAAGCCTGATCACCCGGAAAGACATCGTTCACGGGCACCTCCAACAAAGTATGGAGCTTGCATATGACGAACAACACTTATGTCTGCTGATCAAATCCGGCCGCTGGGAGGATGCCAAAGAAGAAGTCGATGCCATTTTCGCACAATTGGTCAAACTGCGGTACGATATTCCGATCACGAAATCCTATGTGATCCAGTTATTTGTCTCCATTATCCGATTGTCGGACCGGTTCAACGCCTACATGGAAAAAATGCCTGTCTTAATCGAAATGGACACGATTCCTGCCATGCACCAGTATATTGAAAGCGTTACCAAAGAGATTGCCCTCACTTATTACGAGCAGAACAAGAGCACTTATTCTGCCATCGTCCGCAAAGTCATTGATATCATTCACAAGCACTTAGCAGATTCGGACCTTACCATCAACGGGGTAGCCAGCAAAATGCTTTATATGAATCCGGATTATCTTGGAAAATTGTTCAAAAAAGAGACTGGCGAAAAGTTTTCCCATTACGTAACCAGACTGAGGATTGAAAAAGCGATTGAGCAGATCAGCCAATCAGAAGACGTAAAAATCTTTGAACTGGCTGAGATGCTAGGCTTTGCCGGCAACCCGCAGTATTTCAGTCAAGTCTTTAAAAAATACACGGGCGTTACACCGACAGAGTATCGAAAAACGCCGATGACATAACAAGCGTATTCCGAGGAGATTAGGGGGAATGTGATGAATAAATACTGGTTTCCTGCTTTGTTCCTTGCGATCGCCCTTATTGTCATTTCGTGCAGCTCACCACATCAGAAGGTCGCCTCATCCGACCATCCCTCACCCGTGACTCTCCGTATCGCCTGGTGGGGAGGGACTCCCAGACATGAGAACACCAAGAAAGTCATTGAGATGTATGAGAAACAGAATCCTCATGTTCAAATTGAGGTTGAGTATGACAACTGGGACGACTATTGGAAGCGCATCGCCCCGATGGCAGCGGCTAACCAATTGCCCGACATCATTCAAATGGATCTGCAATATTTAAAGCCGTATGCGGAGAAGGGATTGTTGGAGGAGTTGACCCCTTTTGTAATTAATGAACTTATCGACATAGAAGAGATCAGCAGTCATGCGATTTTGGGCGGAAAGATCGATGACAAGCTGTACGGAATTACACTAGGACTGAATGCTCCTGCTGTCATCGTCGACGTGCAGATGCTTGCGAGCATGGGTATTCAGCCTCCTGCGGAGAATTGGACCTGGGACGATTTTGAACAGATAGTTAAAGAAGTCAAGGAAAAAGGCAACCGTTACGGTACAAACGGCATGAAGCCTCCCGAAGTGTTTTTTCCTTATTTCTTGCGCACGAAAGGACGAAATTTATATCATTCCGATTATACCTCGCTGGGTTATGTCGAAGATGAGCTATTTGTCGACTACTTCAGACGCCAGCTACGGCTGTTAGAGGCAGGCGCCTTTCCTTCTCCGGATGAGACGGATCGCATCAAAAAAATGGAGGACGAACTGATCGTAAAGGGAGAGGCCCCGATTCATTGGACATGGTCCAACGTCTATCTTTCCTTTTCTGAGGCCGCAGAAAGGCCACTTGAGCTGTTCAAGCCGCCTGGCCCCGGTCAAAAAGAGGGGATGTTTGTGAAACCGAGCATGTTTTTCTCCATTGCCAAAAGCTCTACAAATAAAATGGAAGCCGCAAAATTTATCAATTTCTTTGTTAACGATGTGGAAGCAAACAAGCTGATGAAAGGAGAACGGGGTGTGCCTGTCTCCTCGAAGGTAGTGGAAGCGCTGAAAAAGGAGCTGAATACTGAGCAGGGCAAAGCCTTCTCCTATATGGAACGTGTCTCAAAAGAAGGCATCTCGCTGGTTCCTCCTGACCCGCTCGGTGCAGCGGAAGTGGTCCGATCGCTTTTGGAAATATCCGATCAGATTCTCTACAAGAGGATGACTCCGGAGGAAGGTGCGATCACGTTCAGAAAACTAGCCAATGAGATTTTGAGGAAAAGGAAGCAGGTTCGATAAGAGCCTGTTTTTTTTTGCTTATATCCCACTGATTTTTGAACAGGGGCCTCTGTTTTTTACATTCAAACTTTTCTGTCAACTCCCTACAATGTGAAATATAAGCGCTTTCAAAAGAGGGGGTAAGGAATATGAAAAAAGTAGTCTATGCGGCTCTGTCATGCTTGATGACATTTTCCATTGCGGCATGC
>DASQNU010000033.1:0-27204 GCA_035644815.1 Bathyarchaeia archaeon
AAGCATGTATAAAGGATCAGTCGCGTGCGACACCAGCAAGGAGCAGCATATCGAAATTCAAGTGACGATTCCGGTATAATCTCCCCTCCACAAGTGGATGACCACCAAGAAAGCGAGGAATCTTATGGAGCGGTCATATAAAGTATTAATTGCAGAAGACCATGATATACAAAGGAGAATGCTCGTCGATTTTTGCACCCGAGCCCAATGGTCGGTCGTCTCGTCGGTCTCTTCCGGCCAGCAGATGATCTCCGAGTATCTGATTCACCGACCTGATTTAATTCTCGTAGACGTCCACCTGGACAAATCTGACGGCATCTCCTCGATTCGTTTATTGCACGAGCAAGGACATCAACCTTTTGTCATTTTTGTCACGGGCTCGCTTGATCCTGATCATAGCAAGCTGAGCGCTGAAATCAATCTGGTTGATTTCATTACGAAGCCATATGACCTAGCTGATATCGAGAAGGCGCTGCACAAAGTGGTTGTTAAGATTGAAGGAACCGCAAAGTAAAAAAGTAACCAAGAAGCCTGAAGTCATTCATGGCTTCTTTTTTATGGTAGCATTCGCTTTCTGCTACTTTCTGGTCACATTGTGAATATTGCTCACCGGTTGGGACATATATTTGTGTTGGAAAGATACCTTGTTCTTCCCCTTCAAAAAATAATGGTTGGAGGGAACTATGAGTATTGAAGTATTAAAATGGTTTCTATCATCGCTTGCTTTTTCACTACTGTGGCTTTTCGGCTTTAAGGTGATGGATAAAGAGCGCATTCATGAAATTTTCAACTACGGACTGCTTTGGGCACTGATTCTCATGATATTGCAATCCTTTGAACAACAGGTCTTGCTGGGAAATCTCAGCAAGCTTTCTTCATTCTTCACGTTTCCCATCCATTTAGCCCTGCTTCCCGTTATCTTTATGGTTCTATATCAGCTGTTTGTTACTCCGACCTTCTTTTATGTTGCTGTAATCATTGTATCCATGATCCTTTCTACTTTTTTCGAATTGATGTTGTATCTGCTCAAACTCTCTCATCACCCTTCGCTTAGTTATTTTCACTCGTTGTGCTTGCTCATTCTCCTTGCGTCTATCACACGGATTCTCGCTGATAAGCTGAAAACATGAAAACAGCCGGATATCCTCCGGCTGTTCGTTTTCAATCAGACAAGAATGCCTCCACCGCCCTGACGGTATTTCAATATGCCTTCAGCAGCGCGGTAAGCCAATGCTCCTACAGTACCTGTTGGATTGTATCCACTGTTGTGCGCAAAGGCGGATGCCCCCACCACAAAGACGTTTTCAGCGTCCCACATTTGCAAATAGTTGTTGACGGCAGAGGTTTCCGGACTTGCTCCCATAATCACGCCGCCCGTATTGTGTGTGGATTGATAAGGAGTGATGTCGTAAGGGCCCAATTCTTTTGCCGCCTCAACCTTGTCCGCTCCCATCTCTTTCATGATCTCTTCGCTTTTTGTGGCCAGGAATCTGGATAGCTCGCGATCCTGCTCTTCAAAGTCAAACGTAATCCGCATCAGTGGATCGCCAAACGCATCTTTATAGGTAGGATCGAGATCGAGATAATGATGCTGGTAGGGAAGGCTTGCACCTTGAGTGCCTACCGTCAATGCACGTGTGTAATATTTGATGGATGCTGCTTTGAATGCACTCCCCCATGTCGGCGTATCCTTGGGAACAGGGTTATTTTGAATCGGCCGTTTTCCCAGTTGGAGGATATTGATTCCCCCGCCATGCAAAAAGTTGAGGTTGGAGTGATCAAAATTGTCGCCATTATAGTCATCCAGGTACATGCCCAGAGAACCGGCTCCTGCAAACACATTAAATTCCTTGTTTTCAAAAAAGCCGGTTGCTTGTCCTTTTTGTACCTGATACGCATAGTTCTTCCCGATTACCCCCTTCCCCGTCCTGGGATCATAGGGGCGTCCGAGGTTGGAGAGGAGCAGCAGCCGCGTATTGTTAAAGACATAACTGGTCAGCACCACAATATCTGCGGGTTGTTCGATCTCTTCACCTGTCGTCACATCCACATACAGGACACCGGTCGCTCGGCCGTCTGTATGCAGAATGCGTCGTACATTAGAATAGGTCCGGATTTGAAATTTCCCTGTCTTGAGGGCAACCGGGATCACAGTTACAACCGGATCTGCCTTGGCTCCATATTCGCAACCAAACCGTTCGCAAAACCCGCAATATTGACAAGCGGCGCGGGCGATACCATCTGGATTGGTGTATGGCTCGGACAGATTGGCTGATGGGATCGTGTATGGATGCAGATTCAGCTTTTTACTGGCTTCCGTAAACAACCTCATGGCCGGTGAATGCTTCATGGGCGGCGTCGGATACTTGTTCGAACGCTTCATTTGCATTTGCTCGGCCAACGGATTATCTTCCCCCGAAATACCAGCCATTTGCTCAAATTTGTCAAAGTATGGCTCCAGCTCGTCGTAGGTGATGCCCCAGTCCTGGATGGTCATCCCCGGTGGAATTTTCTTTTCACCATAGCGTTCGATCGTTTTCGAGCGGATTTGGAAATCATACGGGATGAACCGAAACGTCCAGCCATTCCAGTGGACGCCGGCTCCGCCCAACCCGTCTCCAAGCAAAAAGGAACCGTATTGGCGCATAGGTAAGGCACGAACTTTTTCATTACTGCGAAACGTTATGGTTTCCTTGGAAAGGTCTTGCATCAGCTCGTAACGCAGTGCGTAACGCAATTCATCATGAACCATAAAATAATCTTCGGTGACCCGTTCCTTCCCTCTTTCCAGGCCGACGACAGTTAGCCCTGCTTTGGTTAATTCAGAGGCGATGATGCCTCCTCCCCAACCCACTCCAACTATGACAACATCTACTTTCGGTAATTTTCTAGCCATGTCTTCACCTCATGAATGGGAAAGATGATCTTTTAAGCTTGCCGGTTCGATTTTTTGGAATGCATCCTGTTCGATCACGTTGACGTAGCTCATTTGATTGCCGGGAAAACTTTTCAGACGCCACCCATCCATATTGCGGTTCCCCCCATATAGCGGATCCGCGTACACACCTTCAAGCGTGCTGGAAACCAGCATTTTAAAAAAGCCGCTCGGGGAAATGGTCGTGATCTTGACCTTGTCTTCCTCAAACGCTCGCAGGACCTCATCCTGTTGCACTGGAGTCAAGTCGGGGAAATTTTTTTGAAAGGTCGCCATGCTGTAATTCTGCATTTCGCGCAGCGCGATCGTAAAAATTTCCCTGCGGCGCAGCCGCCCCTGATACCCCTGTACTTTTTCTCCGGTAAAGAAAGGTCCCTGCATATAGTCGCGGGCATTGAATCCCCAATCTCCCGCCAATTGGTGGTCAATAAAGAAGGCTACTCCTAATGCTTTCGCGCCAGGGCCGAGATCGTCACCGGGAAAAATCCTTTCCGTCGCTGCTTCCACGATCCGAAATTGTTCCTGGTTAAAAAACATGAATGCTTGATTGAAGTCTGGCTGTTGTCCGGCAGCAGGAGGCGGTGCGGCTGGTTCTGGATCAGGCTTCAACAGGCTTCCAGCGATGCCGCCAACGATCAGCCCTCCAAGCGCAAACCCCGTATTTCGCAAAAATTTACGGCGAGAATAGGTTTTTTCTTGGTTGTCTTGTTCTGCCATAAGGAATCACCTCTATTTCCCTGTTTGTACATAATCCATCATGCTTAAACTTATGATTTCCAATAAAATGCAACTATATTTTGGGAAAAGATCGGTAAAAATAGGGAAAATCAAATCATACATTGTGAGGGATCGAAGCGTATGCGAAAAAATACCATCCTACTTGTCCCGATCTTTTCCCTTGCCTTTGGATTAACAGCTTGTAATGATCAACAAGGACAAAATGGAAACACAACAAATACCCAAGGCGCTGCCCCGCCAATTCATAATAGAGATGTTCATGATGCAGGGATCATTCCCAGCGCACATGGACCCAAAGTCCAATCCACGAACCAATATGGAAGCACCTACAGCGGTATGGGGGCGAATATTTACAGTACAATCGGCAGCTCCAGCATCCAAACGGCAGGTATCTCCTCTCGGCTGGAATCGGCGTTGAAAAACGGCGGTTCGGATGGCATTTCGGTCCTGGTCTTGGATGACACCGTTATTTTGGGCGAATCAGACGCTCCAACACGTGACGGCAGCCATTACGATGCCATGCAAAGCAAAGTATTAACCGGTTATTCCGGCACCTCGGCTAAGGGCCCTATGAATCCAACCGGCTTTACGGGCACGAATGGCACAACCGGATCAACCTCACGTGGCTGGGAACAAGTCAAAAACAACCAAGGCACAAATGATCTTCACACCAAAAATGCTACGGGTCTGTCAAACGTTCAGATGGCAGCCCAAGAAGTTCACCGTATTTTTGGCGGAAATGTGCGCGTCTTAACCGTGAAAGATCCGAAAGCCATCGAGGCGATCAACCGGGTCAAAACAAATTTGAAATCGGCCAACACACAAAACAATGTCTCTGCTGATATCGCCTACATTATCAAACAGGCACGTGAAGCAAACGTAAATACTCGAACAAATCGATAAAAAAAGCAACAGTAGCTGGATATTCAGCGACTGTTGCTTTTTCGTATTATAGATGTTTCAACGTACTTATGTGTATTTTTCATTAAATTTATGTAATTTATCAATTAGAAAGATTAAGAAAAGAAGTGGTAGAATCGAAGTTACATAAAAAATCGGCTTCTTTTGTAAAGGTTGTGTATACATTGGATTTTTCCTGGAAACGAAATCTTTTCATCGTATGGATCGGTGTGTTCTTTTGCAGCGCGGCCTACTCGATGTCCATTCCTTTTTTACCGATTTTCCTGCACACTTCTCTCGGGATTACTGATCATCTCGAAGTATGGTCCGGCGTATCGTTTGGCATCACCTTTCTCGCAAGTGCGTTGATCTCTCCCTATTGGGGCTCCCTGGCTGACAAGTACGGTCGAAAGCCCATGCTCATCCGCTCCGGCTATAGTCTGGCAGCCCTGTATTTTCTTAATTACCTGGTAACCGACCCGTACCTTTTTATTGTGTTACGGATTTTCCAGGGGTTGCTCGCAGGGTTTGTCCCCGCTTCCATTGCTTTGGTTGCCACCAACACACCTGAAAAGCATGTTGGTTACGCGTTGGGTATCATGGCGACGGCTGGTGCCACTGGCGGGATCGTGGGTCCCTTGATTGGCGGAGTGGTCAGCCATATGTGGGGAAACAGAGAGGCTTTTCTTTTTTCCGCTGGTGTCGTGTTAATCGCTGCGCTCATCGCAACGTTCTTTGTCAAAGAATTACATACGAATCGAACCGGCACCAAATCGAGTGTGCGTGAAGATCTACGCTTTGCTTTTGCCAATCGGCAATTGATGTCGCTTTTGTCTCTCGCGATGATGGCCACCATGTCCGTCATGCTGCTGGAACCTCTTTTGACCGTGTATGTCTTGCAATTGGGGGCTTCTCAACAGGATGCTTCTTTAAGTTCTGGCGTCATTTTTTCCGCTGTAGGAATTGCAACCGTCATCGCCGCTCCACGCTGGGGGAAACTTGGAAGTAAAATTGGGTACTCGAAAATCCTGTTCTTCGGTCTCTTGGGTGGAGGAATCGGAAATCTGCTCCAGTATTTTTTTACGAATTTGTACGGCTTTGGTTTTCTTCGTTTTTTCTACGGGCTTTTCTTTGCAGCTGTCTACCCTTCCATCAATGCGATGATCGTCAAAGTCACCGACCCTGATTTCCGCGGACGGGCATTCAGTCTCAATCAGTCTGCTACCCAGCTTGCGACGATGCTTGGCCCAGTTATCGGTGGTGTACTTGGCAGTCAAATCCCCATTCGTGTAGTGTTCATTATCAATGGCGTCGCCTTATTGATTGTCGCTTTGCTCATGAAATTCAATAAATCACGGGAAAGCTCCGTTGCCCAAAAAGAACAAATCGTAGAAGCCAGGTAATCGGATAGATACCTGGCCATTTTTTCGTTTATTTGACTGTCTCAGCAAGCTTTTCGTGATGAGTCGAATACATGGCCATCGGCTGCGCATCGGGTTCCAAGTATCGTTTTGCACTGTTCAGGGCAATCGGTCCCTCTGTAAATCCTCCTGCAATGAGTTTCAATTTATTGGGATGAGTTGTCGCATCACCTGCTGCAAAAATACCAGGAATATTCGTCTCCATCGCTCCGTTGACAACGAATCGTTCATCCTCAATCTTCAATCCCCAATCATTGATCCCGCCATAGTCCCCTCGTATGCCGTGATTGACGACCACCTCATCGACCTCCAGAGAAAGGATTTCTTCCGTCTCCAGATGCTGAATGGAAATCTGGGAGATACGATCCCCTTCCCCATGCAGCTTAGTCATGCTGTATGGGGTAAAGATTTTCGCTTTTTCCCGCATTTCGGCGACGTGACGTTCATGCCCGCCGAAATCGTCTCTGCGATGGACCACGGTGACACTTTTCGCAAACGGGAGCAACTCATTCGCCCAATCTACCGCGGAATTACCGCCTCCTGAAATGACCACGCGCTTATCTGTAAACCTCGCAAGCTCATCAACCGAATAATGCAGGTTTGTTTTTTCGTAGATGTCTGCACCGTCGAGATCCAGCTTGATTGGTTTGAAAATACCGGAACCCACCGTCAAGATGATCGTTTTCGAATAATGGGTTTCACCTGTAGCGCTCGTTAACAGAAACGTGCCGTCCTCGAGCCTTTTGCACCCTGTGATCAGTTGACCGGTGACTATAGTTGGCTGAAAAGTCATGGCTTGTTGGATGAGCTGTTTGACCAGATTCGCTCCCGTAATCCCCGGAATCCCGCCGATATCTCGAATCGTTTTCTCCGGATAGAACATAGTGATTTTCCCGCCGAGCTCTGTATTGTTATCAATCAGCTTCGTTTTCAAATCACGCATGCCGCTATAAAAAGTCGTGAACAGTCCCACCGGTCCCGCTCCGATAATCGTCACATCATATAAGCGATCGTTATTCATCCGAATCTCTCCCTCTTGCACACTATTTTTTGACCATCAAATACAAAAAGTACGGGGCACCGATCACAGCCACGATCAAGCCCGCCGGAATACCGCTCGGGTCTAACAGGACCCTCCCGACCGTGTCTGCCACCAACAGCAGAATCGCTCCAAGCATCGCAGCCAGCGGAAGAAAATACTGGTGGCGCGGCCCCGTAAGGCTTCTTGCCAGATGGGGGGCGATGAGTCCTACGAAAGCGATACCTCCGCTTACGGATACGCTTACGGCCGCAAGCGCAACCGCGATAAAGAGCAGGATGATCCGCTCTCTGGTTACATGGACCCCCAGTCCCACCGATACATGTTCGTGTACATTCAGGATGTTCAAGATATTCGCTTTTCGCAGTACAATCGGGAGAAAGAAGAGTATCCAAGGCAGCAAGGCGAATACAAATACCCAGTCATCCCCCCATATTTTTCCGGCCATCCAAGAGGCAAAGAAGTCATACTCCTGGCGCTCCAGACTGGTGGACAACGTCAGAATGGCTCCCGAAATCGCCGCTGCTAGCCCGATCCCTACCAATACAAGCTTGGTCGGATTGACCCCCTCTCCTCTTTTGTAGGAAAAGAGATAGATCAGAGCCCCTGTTAGAATACCCCCGAGTAATGCAAACAAGGGCAATATGTATAGGAAGCTGTTCGATTCGTTCGTGAAAAACATGACATAAACGACGACCATGAGACCAGCGCCCGCATTGATCCCTAAGATTCCCGGGTCTGCCAGTGGATTTCTCGTCACGCTTTGCAAAATGGATCCTGATATCGCTAATCCCATACCGGCCAACATGGCAACGAGGACCCTTGGCAGCCTGAAGTCAAATAACAGCAAATGTTCGCGGGAGGTTCCTTGCCCGATCATCACCCTGCCCAATTGCGACAGCGAAAGAGACGCTTGGCCCGTTGCAACACTAATGGCAAAAGCGATCAGCAAGACAAGCAGCGCGATAACGAACGTAAGTTGAACCCGATGATGATGTGCCCGTACAATCATGCCATTTTTCCTCCTCCCTTTCTCGCCAAATAGAGAAAGAACGGTACTCCCAGCATCGCAAAGATGGCTCCTGTCGGGGTTTCAAACGGTGGATTGATCAACCGAGCAACCGTGTCTGCCAAGACCATCAAGACGCTTCCGAAAATAGCCGAACACGGTATGATCCAACGATAGTCCGTTCCTACAAAAAAACGAACCATATGCGGCACAAGCAATCCGATAAACGCAATGGCACCCACAAGCGAAACGGCGGTACCCGCGAGAATCAGCACGATGATCATGAGTATCACTTTGATGGCAAATGTCCGCTGTCCCAGACCCACCGCCACTTCCTCCCCAAAGCTGAGAATGGTTAATGATCTGGCAAGCACTATCGCGAGGGTGATTCCCAGCACAACAACCGGAGCCACGACGGAAAGTTGGACCCAAGTCGTCCCCGACACTCCGCCAGCAGTCCAAAATGCGAGATTCTGTGCCAGGTTAAAATACAAGGCAAGTCCTTGCCCAAGAGCAACCAATAAGGCAGATACAGCAGCACCAGCCAATGTGAGCCGCAAAGGAGACATGCCACCCCTGCTCATCGCTCCCAGTCCAAATACCAGTCCTGCACCGATGGCTGCACCGAGAAATGAAATGAGCACCATCATTACATAGCTGGAGTCTGGCAGAAAAGCGTACACAAAAGCAAGCGCCAACACAGCACCGGCATTTAGCCCCAGTAGAGACGGATCAGCTAACGGATTTCTCGTCATCCCTTGCATGATGGCCCCACTCACGGCAAAGGCTGCACCGACGAATGCCGCTCCCAACTCTCGCGGCAAACGGATGCCTACAATGATTTGGTCAGCTTCTCTGGCTGCATCATAAGAAAAAATGGACCGCCACACATGGAGAAATTGAATATCCGCTGCCCCTGCAGAAACCGCTAGCACGATGCTTCCCAGAAGCGCCAAGATTCCAAGCAGCAAACTAATCGCACCGACGGCTGGACGGGAATAACTTTTGGCTTCTATCGATTGATTCGTTTTGGTCATTGTCATCGCATTAACCCTTCTTTTCTGACCTTTCCCATTACTTACGTTTCTTCGTCAATTCATCCACAATAAAGTCCAACTCTTTTTCCAAGGAAATCGGGTCGTTAAAACTGAATGAGTCGGAGTCAAAGCGAATGACTCGATTATTTTGAACAGAAGGTAATTTTTTCCATACATCTGTTTCCATAAAGGAGTTGTTCGTTGACGATCCTTCACCGACAAAAAGGTAATCCCCCGCATATTGTGGAATGACTTCCGCAGAAATCGCTTTATAGCCAGGCCCAAAAACGTCTTGTTTCACCTTCTCCGGAGCTTTCAGCCCGAGCGCCTGATAGATGACCTCTGTTCCTCGTCCCCAGTTTTCACCGTATACGTACATGTCTTTGCCGAACGTTTCAAACACCATGACCGTCGCATTTTCACCAATCGCCTCTTTTACCTTTTTGCTTTCAACCTTCACTTTCTCATTCCATTCATCCACCCACTGTTGGGCCTCTTTTTCTTTCCCCACGATTTTTCCAATCTTGATATGCTGCTCCAAATAGCCGTATTTTTCGTAGGATAACGCTACTGTGGGCGCGATCTCCGCATATTTTTTGAGATTCTTGTCTGTAGAGTAGGTGATGATCAGATCGGGTTCGAGGGTCAACAGCTTTTCGATGGAGTCTTCCGTCACAACCTCTACTTGATCCAATTTGCCCTCATAAAATTTGTTCATTTTCGGCCATTGGTTGACGGCGATCGGTGTGATGCCAAGAGCGAGCAAATTTCCTGCATAAGAAGCAGCCATCATGGCGATTCGTTGCGGATTCGCAGGCAATTCGATATCCCCATTTTCCGAATGATAGATTCTCGTTTTTGCAGTCGTACCCGATTGGTTAGCGGTAGTCTCATTAGCATTGCCAGCGGGCGCAGTTTCACCATTCGCACTGCCGCATCCAGACAGCAAGCCCAAAAGCAAAATGGCGATCAAACCGATTTTTGTGAATTTCCTTTGTTTATTCATGTTCTCATTCCTTGCTTTCCGGTGATAATAAAAGTCATTCTCATTCATTGTCAAAAAAATTAAGCCTTACGTTTTTCGTTATAGGGCTACGTCCTCTGCCATGAATTGCTTGTTAATCAAGTCATAGGTAAGGCATATCGGTTTTTTCGTCCGCGGGTCAATCCCAATCTCAACGTCGATGTTAAACACCGTTCGCAGGACCTCTGGGGTCATTACCTCAAAAGGTGTCCCTTCCTTCACAATCGCGCCGTCTTTCATGGCCACAATATAATGAGCAAAGCGTGCGGCATGATTCAAATCATGGATGACCATGACGATCGTACGGCGTTCCACCTCATTTAAATACGTCAACAGTTCCAGCACTTCCAGCTGATGAGACATATCGAGGTAGGTTGTCGGCTCATCCAGCAAGATGAACTCTGTTTCCTGTGCGAGAGCCATGGCGATCCACACCCGCTGTCTTTGTCCTCCAGAAAGCGCATCGACGGATCTATCCCGGAAAGCGGAAATACCTGTTACTCGGAGCGCCCATTCTATTACGTCCCGATCATCAGCCGTCAGCTTACCCAACCCTTTTTGGTAAGGGAATCTGCCGTAAGAGACAAGCTCCGCAACCGTGAGTCCCTCCGGTGCATCAGGGGACTGAGGCAAAATCGCCATTTTTTGTGCGATATTTTTGGTTGCCTCTTTACTGATTTCTTTTCCATCCAAAAAAACGGCTCCCGATTTTGCGGGCAGGATCCGCGACATGGTTTTCAATACAGTGGATTTCCCGCACCCATTCGGTCCGATCATGCAAGTAATTTTTCCATCGGGAATGTACAGATTAAGGTTCGTTACAATATCCTGGTTTCCGTACGATATCTTTACTTTGTCAGTATATAGTCTTGACATGTTTCTCTCCTCCTCCTTTGCAAAACAGGTGTTTCAGCAGCGCTTCACCTAATTGGTAATGATTATCAACATCATTTGTAAGTGTACTGATTTTCATTTTTTGTGTCAATGTTTTCCTTCTTGCTGTCCGTTCCCCCTTTGATTAGAAGCTAATCGATCTTGGCTAGAATGTACAGTAATGAACCATGCACTCGGAAAGGAGGACAACTTCATGAAGCGTTTGCAAATGAGCGAGGAAGAATACGCCCTGCTCATGGAAAAAGTATATAAGATTCTGTCACGAACGGAGCAGTTGGACCATGTCACGCATCATTGGATGTGGGATGTCTGGCGTATGCTGCACTTTAGCTTGGATACTCCTTCCCAGCAAATCGGCAAATAGTTGTCCTCGTGTCTCCCCTGTTCATGTGGGGAGACTTTTTTTACGTGTCGATGCACTTCAGGAAAAGATTGGTCATGACATAATCACCAATATTTGATATCTTTATAACAAGTGATAATCATTATCAATAATTCGATCAGAGGGCACATCATGGATAAGATCAGCTTTTGCCGGAAAAATTCTGGTTACACGAAACCTCTATACAAGTTTTTGCAAACTCATGTTAAAGGGATCAAACTCAAACGCAAGGATTGTCTCGGCGCATGCGGCGCTTGCAAGAAAAAGCCTTTTGCGCTCGTTGACGGAGAGATGATAAAGTGTAAAACGGCCGATGAGCTTTTTCAGGAGATTCAGAAACATATGGCAAAGGAATGGAAGCATTTTCAGAAAAAATGAACAAGTACATGGTTTCAAAATCTTCCTTTTAAAGAAATAGCAACGCTAGTCTAGGTTCAGAAAATGAAATCCTTGACTAGCGTTGTTTTCATTAGCATAAATCCCCCCTTCCAGCACGTAGTTGGCAGACAGGAGGGATGGTTGTCAAAATGATGTTTAGTATAAGGCTAACATAGCTGCCATGTCCTCTTGTGCATCACCGATCAATTTCAGGCCAAATTTCTCAACGAGTACGTTCATGACCCCTTCGTTAATGAATTCCGGCGCCTTAGGACCGATTCGAATATCTTGAATGCCCAAGCTGAACAACCCTAACAGAATGGCGACAGCCTTTTGCTCGAACCACGAGAGCACAATGCTAACGGGAAGTTCATTGACACTGCAGCCAAAAGCATCGGCGAGCGCCAGCGCGATTTTGACCGTGGAACCGGAATTGTTGCATTGCCCCAAATCGATGTAGCGCGGGATGTTCGTGCCAGCAACCGTGCCATAATCCACATCATTAAAGCGGAACTTGCCACAGGAGGTTGTCAAGATGACCGTGTCGTTCGGCAGTGATGTCGCCAGCTCCCGATAATAGTCGCCGCCCTTGCCCGGTGCGTCGCAGCCCGCAATGACAAAGAAACGCTTGATCAGGCCGTCTTTGACCGCTTGAATGATTTCCGGTGCAAGGCCGATGACGGTTTCGTGGTGGTAGCCTGTGGTCAGCACCTGCTCGGAGTCGATATTCGCCTCAGGCAGCTCTAATGCTCGTTGGATCAGTGGTGAAAAATCCTCACCGATGATTTTCGTGACGTTTTCCAGCCCAGCCACCTCGTAGGAGAAAAAGCGATCGGCATACGTCCCCTTGATGGGCATCACGCAGTTTGTCGTAGCCAAAATGGCTCCTGGGAATTCCTCGAACAATCGGCGTTGGTCATACCAAGCCTTTCCGACGTTTCCTTTCAAATGTGAATATTGCTTCAGCTTCGGATAACCGTGGGCCGGCAGCATTTCGGAATGAGTATAGATATTGATACCTTTCCCTTCTGTCTGTTTCAGCAGTTCTTCCAGCGCATACAGGTTGTGTCCCGTCACGACGATACATTTTCCTTCGATCTTATTCTGCGGTACTGTCACCGGCTGTGGGATACCGAAATGTGTCGTATGCGCGCGATCGAGCACATCCATGATCCGTACGGCTGCATTCCCGACTTTCATTGCCATATCCAGATGCTCTTGGAGATTAAAATTGGAGTTGGTCAATGTCAGATACAGGGCTTCGTGCGTGATTTTATCCACTTCTGGGTCAGTATAGCCAAGCTGTCTGGCGTGGGTCGCATAAGCGGCGATTCCCTTCAGTGCAAAAATGATGGTATCCTGTAGACTTGCGATCGTCTCATCTTTTCCGCATACCCCGATCACCTTGCAGCCACCGGTCGGTGTTTGTTCACATTGGTAACAAAACATATTGCATCCTCCATTCGGTGTTTCGCTAATGTTCGCTTATGTCGATTAGCTTAACAGAAGCAGGAGAAAGCAAATGTGATAACAGTCACACTGTTTTTGTCCAAGTAGCGACAACCGTTTTTCTAAGCTTGCACAACCTCGATCGGTACCTCTTCCCCGAATAAATGCAACCATAAAGCAAATAGTAAACACGATGGAACTTGGCTAAATCGAGCGCTCATGCTGCAAAAGGAACTGGCGATGATTTCGACCTAGTCATTGGTCAAGGTGAGGTGAAACAGCATGAACAATCAAAACGAGGAAAGCAACGAGAAGGAGTTAACCTTCTTGAAGGAAGAATTCGGGATCGTGAATCCTTCTCCGAATCAGTTGAAACATGCATTGAAGGAACTCGCCACCCGCAAGGTGATTACGAAGTTTACCATAAAAAGCGACAAGGAATAGTTCCCTGTCGCTTTTTTATCTTATGTGCCACGATACGCTTTTTGATGAAATCGCGTGATGCTGCGAAAGAGTATCTTCCCATCTTCCGGCAATCGATCCGTCTCGTCGAAGTTGAAAAACATCGCTTGATACGGCTCGGGCACCCAAATATAGTGATGGACATAGGCAGTGAGATGGAAGCCGTTTGCTTCCCAGAATTGGATTCGCTTGTGGTTTTCCTCTGTGAGATCAGCTTCTACTTCAACAATAATCCCTTTGCATCCTGCATGAGCACCGGCCCATTCTTTGATACACTCCAGCAATCGTCGGCCGTATCCGTGGCCGCGAGCATCTTTGCGGACGGCAAGATAATCGATCAGCAAGGCATCCGCTTTTGGGTCAATTCCGGTCAACGCCATCCCCACGACTTCTGAGCCTTGCCCAATGGTGTGTAATTGACACATGTGCTTTTCAAACATGCGACGAATGATATCGCGGCTTTTCTTACCGCTAAGGGGAAACGCTTCCTCGTAGATTTTCTCCACGTCCACCCAGAATGCTTCGTCCCACTCCTCGGTGATGCGGTACTCCCTTTCTTTCAAAGATGTTCACCACTTTCGGAATGAATTGCATAAGCCCCTGTACCCAGTCACGCTTTCGTTTCAACCCGTTTAATAATGATTGCAGGATTTCCGCCAACAACAACATCATCCGGAACATCTTTCGTAACGACCGAGCCCGAAGCAATCACTACATTATTCCCGATAGTAACACCCGGGTTGATTACCGCTCTCCCGCCAATCCAGACATTGTGACCAATCTGTACTGGCTTTCCGTATTCTACCCCGGTTATTCTCTCATCTGGATCGAGCGGATGGGTGGCCGTATAGATATGTACACCTGGTGCGATGAAGCAGTTATCGCCGATACGAATCTCACAGACATCCAAAAACACACAGTCAAAATTCGCATAAAAATTCTCGCCAACATGGATGTTGTACCCATAATCACAGCGAAACGTCGGTTCTATGTACACACTTTTTCCGGTTGAGCCAAACAGCTCTCTTACAAGTTCTGTTCTTTTCTTGTCTTCCGTCTCAAGCGTTTGATTCAATAATCTTGTCAGACTACGGGCGCGTACCCTTTCCTTTTGTAACTCTGGGTCAGCTGGGTTATATCGTTCCCCATTCAACATTTTCTCTTTTTCGGATATCATGATTTTGTTGCATCTCCTTTAAAAAGATCAATCCAGCTTTTTAGCGATTCGGATGGAGGTCAATCCATGAACCAAACATGTTCGATCTGTAAAGAAACGCTCGATCATATGCTGAAATGCAGGTGTACTCGTACCAATTCAGTCCGTCATCCTTCCCAGCATAGGGGTTGCCCAAAATGCGGTGGCACCTCTGTCTCCTTTTCCACCATCTCCACCACGGGCGGTCTGTTATCCCGTATTTTGGATGTACAAAACCATAGCTTCGAAGCGATAAGCTGCAATGGTTGCGGATATACCGAATTTTATAAAAGCAATGGATCAGGCACCCATAATCTCATTGATCTGTTCTTCAGTTAAGTAGCATCGCTTCAGCTAACAATTCGTAGGAACGCAACCTTTTTTCATAATCCGGTATATTCGATACAATCATGCATTCATCAATATGGTACTTCTGCTGAAGCTGCAGCAGCTGCTCTTTCACCTGATGCTTGTTCCCTAGGATCAATTTCTTTTTCTGTTCGCTTAGCACGTCATTAGCGTCATCGGGCATTTTGATGGCTCGGATGCTTTTTTCCGCTAGCTCAAGCGCCTCTTCTAGCGTGTCGGCGCAAATCACACCTACTGCCGCAATTGTCTTTGGTGCAGGGCATTGGGCGGTGCTCTGAAAATCCTGTACATATCTCGCAAAGATTTCTTCCCCATCCTGATCACTCATGAAATGACCAAAAACGTACCCGGCCCCGAACTGTGCTGCGTACTGCGCGCTTTTCAGATTGGTTCCCAAGAGCCACAGCTCTGGTGATACTTCCGGAACCGGCCGTGCGTGAACAGGGTGACCCTCCACATGATAATCATCAGCTAACAGCGAGCTCAGCTCGCTGAGCAATTCAGGCATTTGCCGCACTTTTTCCAGATATGAGTCGCTTAGAGCAAGTGATGCATGGGCAGAGCCTCCCGGTGCTCGGCCAATTCCGAGATCAACTCGTCCTGGAAACAAGGTCGCCAACAGATGAAATGCTTCTGCCACCTTGTAGGGCTTGTAATAAGGGAGCAGCACAGCGCCAGATCCGATGCGAATCCGGTTGGTCTGCGCTCCCAGATAAGCCAGTAATACTTCTGGAGATGAAGACGCCACCTGGGGCATATCATGATGCTCTGCTACCCAATACCGCGTGTAACCCAGACGCTCCGCAGCTTGCGCCAGCCTGACGGTTTGCTGAAGCGCTTCCTGTGCCGTTACGTCCTCATAAATTGGAGAAAGATCTAGCACGCTTACTTTCATCCTTCACCATTTCCTTTTGACGATCCGCTGGCAATGTGATTCGCGATCAATCTTCCATGGTGCCTGCCATTTTCAATGAAAATCGAATTGGCGTGATTTCCCGCTGCAATGACTCCTGCGATATAGACATGCGGAACTACCGTCTCCATCGTTTCAGGATGATAATGAGGCACCCCAGTCTCTGGATCCGTCGTAACGCCTATCGCATTCAGCAACGTCCGATCCGGTCGGTAACCGATCAAGGAAAGTACAAAATCGTTTTCGATGTCCAACACCTCATCTGGGGCTTGGACCCGTATATAACGTTCGTGAATCTCCGCTACGTTAGATGAAAACAGTACGCGGATGCGACCTTTGTTCATCATGCTTTCAAAAATCGGTCTCGTCCATGCTTTGACACGGCTGGAAATTTCGGCACCCCTGCATATCACGGTCACGTCAGCGCCAGCCCGTTCCAAATCAAGCGCCGCATCCACTGCAGAATTATTGCCGCCGATAATCGCGACCTTCATCCCGCTGTATGGATGGGCCTCTCGGTAAAATGAAGACACTTTTGGCAAATCCTCTCCAGGTATACTCAACCGGTTCGGATGATCAAAATAGCCGGTAGCCACAATGACACGCTCGCATTCATACATGTGTTCCTCTTGAAACCGATCGATCGACGTGATGCGAAAGCCGGAAGCGTGTCGTTCCATCGTCGTCACTGTTTCGTAACTGCGGACCCGCAGCTCGTGCCGATTTGCGACCATCCGATAATAATGCAGGGCCTCCAGTCGAGTGGGCTTCTCATTGGGCGTCGTAAATGGGACTTCTCCAATCTCCAAAAGCTCAGGCGTGCTATGGAAGATCATATAGGTCGGGTATTTGTATATCGAATGAACCAATGGTCCTTTTTCAATGATCAGCGGATCGATGCCAATCTTCTTTAACTCTACAGCTGCCGACAGACCACATGGGCCTGCTCCGATAATCACCACTTTTTCCATATGGAATGCTCACTCCTACTCTCTCTCGTGCATGATCATAAGTATACCACAGGAAAAAATGCCCGATGCGTTTCTTTCTTCACGGGAAAAACGCTATAATGAAGGGATAAGACTTCATGTGGGGGACCGGACGCCATGTTGCAGAAAGAGTTAAATCAAGAACAAGTCATGCAATTAGGTGAGCAAATCCTTCGCTCCATGGAAGGTCCTGTTCTCGAGCGGGGTTATGAATATTTCTCCCAAGGACTCGTGTTCAACATTCAAGTAAAGCCAGACGGGATCATTACCAGTGCAGTGCAGGGCACACAAGTCTACCAGGTGGAAATCCATATGGAATCATTCCCAGACAGCTCCTGTTCCTGTCCCTATCCGTCTTACTGCAAGCATATCGCTGCGACTTTTTTTCAAATCTACAGTGTGTTCGCCAATCCAAAGCATTTTTTACAGGAAGCCCAGCAGCCTCGTAGTGAAGCCTTTTCTGCCTCCATCCTGTATCCGCAGGGAAAACCGCCGGCCCAGGCTCGTTATCAGCATTTGCCTTCCTCTGTCAGCAGTTTGACGGAGCAAAGCACGATCGACGAATGGTGGCAATTCTTACGGAACTGGACGAGAAATCTTTCCACGGACATGGAGAAGCATCGCTTGTATACAGAGCTGCGCAACAATTACGAGCGTGCACAATCAGCTTCCCGTCTGTGGCAGAAAGATCGGGCCCATCTGTTTAGCATTCATGCGATCTTGCACCATTTGCAAAAATTGGATGAATACGGACAACACATGCGAATCGTGCCGTCTTCTCCCTCTTCACAAGATTTTGCACGCACCGTAAATCGGTTCATGGAAGAACTGGAAACGGCCCTGTTTTATATGGATAAGTCACAAGTTGCTTCCGCAGATCTTGATCATACGCTGAAAGCATGTTCCCAAATGGGAAATGAAACTTCAGTGATGAACTGGGCCGCAGTGACCCATGTCCTTTGGTGGTATTTACTGGATGATCCCCAAAATGAAGAAGCTATTGCCCAGGATCTCTTGGAAAAGCTCGGGGATGCCAAACTCTCGCCACAGCAAAAAGCAAAGGTTGAACTCCTGTATACGCACTTCGCCATTCGTGCCGGCAAAGATGAGTTGGCGTTATCCATTTGGGAACAACACATCCATCTTGCTCTTTTCTCATTCTTGTTCTATCTGAAAGTAATTGCGAGAAACGAGGACTGGGAGCGCTTGCTTTTGTGGTTTGACAGGCTTCCTTTGTTTATCAAAAAGATGGATGGACAAGAGTACCGACTGGCAGCAGCCATTTGGCGCCATACCTTGGATATGACGGGCAGATCTGCAGAGTGGATTACATGTCTCAAAGGAATGCTGCCGCGAAGCTTTCAGGAGTACGCCGCTTTTCTTTACGAGGATGGCAACATGAAGCTGTGGTTGGACGTACATTTCTCCATGGGCACCCCCTATCCTGAATTGGCAGAGCATAGTAAACGCTTGGAGGAAATCGATCCCCGTTTACTGCTTCCTTTATACATACGAGAAATCAATCGTCTGATCCATACACGTACGCGCACTGCTTATAAGGAAGCCGTTAAATTGCTGAAAAAAGTGCGAACCTGTTTTCAGCAGATTGATCAACAGAGACGTTGGGATACGTATATCGAGCAACTTGCTGGAAAGCATAAGCGTTTGCGAACATTCCAGGAAGAACTAAGGAGAGGAAACCTGTTTTCATGAGTGCTGTTGCGCAAATCCATCTCATAGGACATATACAGGAAGACGGTCACCTGCACCTGTCAGGTCGCTCGTCGGAAAACAATGCTCCGATTCGTCCCGATGAGTTGGCCAGCATGCTTTTTGCTTGGGATGAGGCCTCTTTTTATGGAACGTTTCTGGAAATGACCGACGATGAGCTGCTGCTCAATCCGGCAGAGGCATTCCGTTTTTTCACGTCCCCGCATGGCCTGGAGCATCTCCAACTGATCCTTGATGAACAGATGGAAGCCCGTCGCAGGCATGCCTTTCTGATCAAGCAAGGACTGGAATCAGGCCAATTCCAACCCGATTTGCATGCGTGGAAACAAGGTGTGGAAGGATGGCGACTCACAAGTGAAAATGAGAACTTGCTGCCTGCCTATGTCAATCGTTGGCTCACTTCCATCCTACAGCATGTCACCTCCACACATTTCAGCGTCTCCTCAGCGTGGAGCCTTGTCCAAAGAGAATACCCTGCCCTCTATGCGATCGGGGAAGAGATATCTCCCCAGCTTGATGAGCAGGACTGGCTGCAATCGATCGGACTTTTGCCTGATTCTACTCCTTTCCGGACGTGCTTGCAGATTGTCGAGTCTGCCTACGATACACAGGAGTGGCATTTGAAGATTTTTCTTCAAGACCGCCAGCAGCCCGAGCATTTAATCGAGATCACCTCACAAGAATCATGGGACACGCTGACCCTCCCACCCGCTTGGTTCTCCTTCGAAGAGCGTTTCAAACGGGATGTACAAAAGTGCCTAACCCTTGTCCCATGGTTAGCTGATGAGGACGAATCAACCGATAGTCATATCCGCACCCGTTTGACCAACGAAGAAGCTTGGCGTTTTCTGACAGAAGGGAGCTTGCAGCTGATCCAATCCGGCATTCACGTCTTTTTACCTGCATGGTGGGAACAAGTCAGAAAGGCAAAGCCGACACTGAAAGCGGTCATGAAAAGCTCCCATACCCGAAACCCGCATACCTTTTTCGATGTCCTGCACATCATGGACTTCGAATGGAAGCTCGCTATCGGATCACTGGAGCTAAGCGAGAAAGAATTTCGTGCATTGCTTACCCAGCAGCAAAAACTGATGCAAATCAATGGACAATGGATTGAAGTCACTCCGGAATTGGTCAACCAGATCCAAAAAACGTTAAAGCAAGCGGCAGGAAGAGGCCATCTGTCTTTCCGCGATGTGTTGCAGATGTATTTGCTCCCTTCCAAAGATCAGGAAGAAGATTTGGATCTTGACCAGGATGAGGATACGTCCCTATCAGTCGAAGTCGAGCTGGATCAGCACCTGCAGCATTTTATCTCGCAGCTGCAGGAAATCACCAGCATTCCGTTAATCGAGCAGCCGTCGAGCTTCCAGGGAACACTGCGTAGTTACCAGCTCCAAGGCAGCTCTTGGCTGTGGTTTTTGCGCAGTCTTGGACTCGGCGCTTGTCTGGCAGATGACATGGGGCTTGGGAAGACCATCCAATTTATCACGTATCTCCTGTATGGAAAAGAAAAAGCGATCAGATTTCACCAAGCTCCCTCTTTGCTGATCTGCCCTACTTCCGTCATCGGCAACTGGCAAAAAGAGCTAGAACGGTTCGCTCCTTCCTTGAAGGTCTATATTCATTATGGAAACACACGTAAGCACGGAAGCGAATTCCTTTCTGCCATCAAAGAAACGGATCTCGTCATCACTTCCTATGCTCTGTCCCATCTCGATGAAGAAGAGCTTGCCTCCTTGACATGGGATACCATCTGTCTGGATGAGGCCCAGCATATTAAAAATGCGCATACGAAGCAGGCCCAATCGATTCGCAGACTGTCAGCAGCGTATCGGATCGCGTTAACAGGGACGCCTATTGAGAACCGCCTGATGGAGCTGTGGTCGATCTTTGAGTTTCTCAATCCCGGATATCTCGGCAGTCAGCAGGAATTTTCACGGAGTTTTGTCGAGCCTATCGAGGGCGAACAGAAGCCGGAGTTGATCTCGCGTCTGCAACGTTTGATCCAACCTTTTTTGCTGCGTCGTGAAAAAACCGACCCTGCGATTCAATTGGATCTGCCTGAGAAAATCGAGGAAAAAGAATACGTACGGCTGACAGCGGAACAAGCTGCGCTTTACGAATCTACCATCCAAGATATGTTTGACAAGCTCTCAGGTGCTTCTGCCATGGCTCGACGAGGTCTCATACTTACCACGCTTACTCGCCTGAAACAAATCTGTGACCACCCTGCGCTGGTCCATCGCGAACGGCAAACCGCTGTTGATCTTACTCGCTCGCAAAAGCTGGAACGTCTGCTGGAGCTGGTCGAAGAAGTACGACATAAAGGAGAGCGCTGCCTTATCTTTACGCAATACCTGCAGATGGGCTACCTGATGCAACGCACTCTGGAATCAGCAGGGTACGGTCCAGTTTTCTTTTTACATGGCGGTACATCAAAGGACATGCGTGATCAAATGATCCAGCGCTTTCAGGACGCGACGTTGCCCGATCGAGAACGAGCAGGCATTTTTATCCTATCGTTGCGGGCTGGCGGCATCGGTCTGAATCTGACGGAAGCCAATCATGTCTTCCATATTGATCGCTGGTGGAATCCTGCTGTGGAAAGCCAAGCCACCGACCGTGTCTATCGGATCGGCCAACAGCGCAATGTTAATGTGTATAAATTCATCACGCTTGGCACGATTGAAGAACGGATCGACGAAATGATGGAAAGAAAGCATACGTTAAGCAAAAAGATTGTTGGAACGGGTGAAAACTGGATCACCGAATTGTCCGCCGACGAGCTGCAAGAGTTGTTCATGCTTAGACATGAATGGCTGGACGGAAAAGGATAGGATGTGAACCATGGAAAAAAAGCAAGCGGAGCAGCAAGAAAATGAGAGCCAAACTCCAGACACTGCTGCTGCGAACCCGGCACTGCCCGAAGTTTGGCGAATATTTTTTGAGGAAGTGCAAAAAGCGATCCGTGAACACGACCGATCATAGAAAAAGTTCGAGAGAGATCTCGAACTTTTTTGTTTTTCACCTAGATCATCATTCCACCGCCTCGGGCTGCTCCACATAGATTCGGAATAGCTGAATGTATAGCCCGATACTGATGCATGCAAACACCAAGATAATGCTGAATATTCCCATTGGCGGCACCCAACTTGACAGAAAGACCGTCAGTGGCGCCAAAAACCTCCCGATCGTGGCCTGCAAGCTATCTGCTCCCATATACTGCCCTCTTGCCTGCTCCGGAGCATAGCGACTTATAAAGCTCTGTGTTACCGGAGAACGTACCATTTCTCCAAAGGTAAAGATGATCGTAACCACAAACAAAAACCATATGTTGGTGTTCACTCCTACGAGAAATGTCCCTACACCTGCCAACAGAGAAGACAAAATGAATACATTACGTTCCTTCCAATGGTGTAACCAATTGGTCACTGGAAGGATAAACAGGACGAACAAGAGGCCGTTGAAGCCTACCAACCAACCATAGATCTCGGTACCGGACAGCATGAGTGATTCGCCCTTCCATGTGAAGAGAGCTTGGGCTGGGACATGATTGATCACGTATACAGGCAAATATAGATCCAACTGCATGATCGGCACAAGCGCAAAGATACCAGCCAAACTATAGATCAGGAACACTTTGTCGCGAAAAATAACGCCATATCCCTTCCATTGTTCCTTGAACATTTGTGTAACCGTGACTGATTCTTCCGAGCTGTTCACACGGTGCGGCTTCGTCTCATGAACCATGATAAATATGGCGATCACATACAGCAGCAAGATTGAAGTACAGGTCCATAACAGCTCTTGCCGATAATGGAAGAAGAATATCGCTCCAAGCGCTGGACCTAGCACGGCCCCAATGTTGTTGGCCGTCGTAAACGTGGCAAATATCTGACGACGATGCTGTTCGGGAACCAGATCAGCCACCATGGCGGAGCTTGCTGGGCGATAGATGGCGCCCCCCAGCCCAAGACCGATAAATGCGAGATAATCAATCCAATGAGACGGCGATATCGCAAACAAGGCAAACATCAGCATCTGTATGACCGCGCCGAGCAGCATCACGGGACGCCGTCCTAATCGATCTGCCAGCGCTCCTCCAAGCAGACTTCCAATCAGGCTAAATAAGGGAGGAACGGTCATCAGTAAGCCTGCGATATGATTGCCCAATGCCTCTCCAAAATAAACGGTGATAAACGGGAAGTACATCCAAAACAGCATGTGAAACATGGCTTCACCGATTAACCGAACTTTCAAATTGGTATTCCATAACCGTAATTGCATGAATACTCTCCTCTTTTTCGGACACCACAGGATTTCCTGCAAGGTATATAAACTATAGAACATTATCCAGTCAAGATATAGACTTATATTTCCAACTCATTGATATTAATCAAATATAGCTTGGAGTAGCTTGAACGTTTCATAGATCGAACTTTTGCTCCAAGATTATAAAGGCGCTCCGATCCGCAGCGTCTTTTTTATTACCTAGCACCTGAATAACAGCCTCTCCCATTGCCCATACAGGAGGAATAACATGAGCCACGAATCATTACCAGAAAAGTGATCCCGCGATAAACGCATATCCAATAAAAGCTAAAAGCGCAATACCGACACTTCCAGCTTCCTCCTCCCTCATTCGCCAACGCTTGTGCCAGCGCCTACATTTATAAATGTTTCCCTTTCGCATCGAGAATGAATTTCGTGTAAAATGTGAATTGGTTCATTTTTTCAACGACACGTTGTCCATTTCGATGTAAGGAGGCATATTTGATTTGAAGCCACGAGCGTTTGCGATACTTTCCGGCATTTTGCTGTTCTATAGTTTTCTCGTTTTCTTTATTGGCTGGAACATCTGGGTATGGCTGTCTACTGTATTCCATGTTGAACAGGTTGTACCCTATTCGATCCTGATTGCGTTAATCGGTTATTCCTATTTGCTTGGCAGACTTCATGTCCGTTTAACACCACTAAAAGTGATTGGCTCTTACTGGTTTGCCATCGTTCAATTTGCTACGATCCTGTTCCCGATCGCCGATCTGACCGTCTTGGTATTGCGGCTGTTCTCTGTCCCGTTGGAAGCATCGATATTCTGGGTCGGCCTCGTTGTCCTGTTCCTCTTCATCGGAATTTTCTTGCGAGGACACTGGAATGCGTGGAATCCGATTGTCCGCAAATATGAGATTTCCATACCAAAGCGGGCTGGTTCCTACGAAAAGCTGCGAATCGGAATGGCTTCCGATATCCATTTAGGCAGCATTGTGGGCAATGCTCATTTACAGCGACTGATCACTGAGATGAAAGACATGAAACCGGATATCATCTTACTGCCTGGCGATGTCATTGATGATGATATTGATCCATTTATCCGAAAAAACATGGGAAGTGTGATGAAGCATCTGCGAGCTCCCCTTGGTGTCTATGCGGTGCTTGGGAATCATGAATATATCGGTGGCAAAATCCCTGAATACCTGAAGCAGATGGAGTCCATTGATATCCGTGTCCTCGTGGATGAAACGATCAAGATCGCTGACAGCTTTTACTTAATCGGACGGAAAGACCGTGCGGCACGAGAACGCATGAGCTTGGAAGAGCTGCTAGTCGATGTGGATTCCTCCCTGCCGCTGATTGTCATGGATCATCAGCCTTACCATCTCGACGTCGCTGCCAAGCATGGCATTGACCTGATGCTCTCCGGTCACACCCATCGTGGACAAATGGCGCCCAATCATTTGATCACAAGTCGCATTTTCGAACTGGACTGGGGCTACAAACAAAAAGAACAGCTCCATGCGATTGTTTCCTCCGGATACGGTCTGTGGGGACCTCCGTTTCGCTTGGGGAGCCGTTCAGAGATTTTTCAGATCGATATTACGTTTACAAGCTAGGCAGCATGGTGCCTGGCTTTTTTTCATGGAAAAAATGATGCTGCAACGAGATCTTCTCCCCCACTTCCAGCCATCCATAGGAAAAAGCAGGTTGCCTCCGCTTATCCGTAGGGGATCCTGGATTGAAGAGAATGACGCCGTTTCTTGTCTCGTGAAAAGGAATGTGCGAATGCCCAAAAATGATCAGATCAACCTTCTCGTTGGCAAAGGTGGACAGGGCTCGATCAGGTGTGGTCTTACCTTTGCCCTTGTCTCCGTGAACAACGCCGATCCGATAGCCAGCTAACTCCAGGAGCAGCTTTTGGGGGAAGTGTACAAGAATATCCTCTGTCTCGATGTTTCCATAAACACCTTTTACCGGCGCGAGTTGGGACAGTTCTTCGTAAACCTCCATACTGGACCAATCCCCTGCATGAATGATCAAATCCGCTTCTTGCAAACCTTGAAGCACAGCTACTGGAAACTGCTTCCCTTTTTTTGGAAGATGTGTATCTGAGAGAATGCCAATTTTCATATTCATCCGGCTTATCCTCTCCTAGAAGGAGCACCTGTAGATTTTCTTACGACCAGTTCAGGATGAAGCACGCTCCGTTGCTTTTCTTTTTCTTCCGCTACGATTTCTTGCACCAAATAATCAATCACTTGGTGCCCCATCTGCTCGATAGGCTGGGCGATCGTGGTTAGTGGTGGATCTGAGATTTCGGCAAGAATGGTGTTGTCAAAGCCCACGACGGAAACCTCTTCCGGTACCCGCAAGCCAGCATCTTTTGCAGCCTGTACTACGCCGATGGCTAACAAGTCATTGGTGGCAAAAATAGCGGTAGGAAATTCAGCCTGTCGAAACCACTCAGCTGCTTTTTCCTTCCCATTTTCGATGCGCGAATCACTTAGCTTGTGCAGCTCTAACGAAAATGAAAGATGGTTGTCCTCTAATGCTTGGCGATACCCTCTCAGCCTTTCCTGACTGCTGACGAGATTCAGCGGCTCCGTGAGTATCCCGATACTTGTATGTCCGAGTTCGATCAGATGCTTAGCAGCCAGATATCCACCCGTAAAGTCATCAACCAATACGGTATGTGCGGACATCTCAGGCATGTCGCGGGCAATTAGCGCGATTGGAATGTTTGCATAGAGCAGCTGCTGTTCAATTTGCTGTTTGCCGACACCCGTTGCAAAAATCATCCCGTCCACACATTTTTGCTTCAACATCGCGATGTACCGTTCCGCTTTTTCTTCCTTGTTGTCCATGCTGCAGATAATCACACTGAAACCGTACTCGTGCCCTCGATCCTCCACGCTTCTGGCCAGCTCCGCGAAAAACGGGTTGGCTAGATCCGGGATCAACAGACCGATCGTCCGGGTGCCTTTACCGGTTAACGCTGTTGCCACGAGACTGGGCTGATAGTTGAGCTGCTCCATGATGCGGAGAACTTTATTTTGCGTTTCGATGCTGATCCGGCCCTTGCCATTCATGATCTTGGATACCGTCGTAATGGATACTCCTGCTTCTCTGGCCACATCGTAGATCGTCGGTTTCACTGCTCCACCATACCTTCACATCAAAAATCATTGTTTTCTTAATATTGCTACCGTACAACGTGAAATGCAGATCAATGCCTCTTCCTCATCCACGATTTTGATATCCCACACCATTGTCGTACGCCCTTTATGCAAGGGAGTCGCAATGGCGGTGACCATCCCGCTGCTTTTCGACTTCAAGTGGTTGGCATTGATTTCAAGCCCTACGCAGATTTCATTTTCCTGATCAATCAGATTCCAGGTCCCAATGCTCGCTACGGTTTCTGCTAAAGCGACCGATGCTCCCCCGTGCAATAATCCAAATGGTTGGTGCGTTGCTGCATGAACAGGCATCGTTGCCGTCACTCGCTCTGCAGTCAGCTCTTTTACTTCTATGCCCAAAGCTCCCATCAGCGTTTCTTCTATCGGCTTTAACATGGGTTCATCCAACCTTTCCATTTGCATTTCATATGCAAGCAAATTGTTGTGCCCTTGTACGATTACGCTTTTGCTTGAACGGTGCTCGACAGCATCTGTTTAATTTCATCCATGTGTTTTTTCGTATCCTCATAGCCAACTTGAATGCAATGCTCAATCTTTTTAAAGTCAAAGGAACCGATCGGACCGATTTCCGGAAATAATGTCAAGTCGGCATGCTGATGCTCGAGCTTCATTTGTTCTCTCATCATCAGACTAAAGATTCCATACATGATCGACGTACCCGAAGTAAACGAGGCGCCATTTTGCCGAAGCACGGAAATCGGATCAATGGAAATCACCTTCTCTGCTCCCAAGTCCCTGGCAACACGAACTGGGCAATTCATCAATATCCCGCCGTCAACCAGCACATAGTCTTTCCAGCGTATGGGCCGAAATAAACCGGGGACGGAGCTGCTCGCTCGCACCGCATCACCGATGGATATCTCG
>DASQNU010000034.1:0-13390 GCA_035644815.1 Bathyarchaeia archaeon
CTTCGCCTGGGATTGATCGGCGAGCAGGCCAGTCAGGAAGCCGCCAAACAACCAAAAGTACAGAGCCATAAACGGCACTTCAAAAATGTTTTCCACAAAATTGTGCAGCACGACGGCAAACATGCCGCAGGCCAGTCCAAGGATGAGGAAGAAATGAGGCGTTCGCTTCGCTTGACCGGCAAGCTTGTACGCGTAGCGGATAACCGTCAGCATCAGCGCAAACAGCAATCCGACACCGATCAGCCCCAGCTCTGCGAGACTCTTGAAGAAATAGCTGTCCGTATATGTCGTACCGAAATGACGATCGGCTACCGCACCACCATGATGGCCTGGGCTTGCGCCGAACAACGGTTCTACGCGCATCTGGTTGTACGCATCAAACCAGCGCTTGATACGCCCATCCTGGATGCTCTTTTCAAAATACTCCGCTGTAAACAGCGTGGTGATCCGGTCTTTTACCGAGCCAATCACCGGCAAGTCAGGCATGAAAGACATGGCTACGATGCCAATAATCCCTGCCAGCAGCAGGTACATCGCCACTTTACGTTTCCATACGAGACAACCGATGAAGATGGCAAAAGCAAAAGCGAACCAGGCGCCCCGTGATGCGGTAAAGACGAGGGCAGCAAGCGTGATGAGCGCGATGCCTCCCCAGATCAGCTGTTCCTTGCGATTCTTACTGTTCAGAAACAATCCCATCGCGACGGGAACGATCAAGGCCATATAGCTGCCCAAGACGTTTGGACTGGTCACAATCGAGAAAGCCCTCGTCTTGGTGGCTTCCCCCGCATTCACCCAGGCGCCGGACGTTTCCACCCCCAAAGCGACCTGTCCCACGCCGATCAGCCCCACCACGAAGCCTACAACGGCAAGGACTTTGATAAAGCGTTCAAACTGGGATGCATGCTGAATCAGATAAAAACCGATAAAGAAAGCCAGTATATACTGGTAGATCGCGCGGAAGCCTTCCACGCTTGCTTTCCAATTGGTCATATCCGTTACCATGAATGCTACCCCAAGCACAAAGAAAGCGAGCATCATGCGCTTGATGTCGGGCATTTTCCGCATTCCTTTGAAATAGGCCACAAAAGTAAAAAGCAAAAGCACCAATAGCAGCCCATCGTCCCAGAGCGAGGAAACGACGGGAATCGGCAGAATGTTTCGCAATACGTAGTCAATGATTGGGTATCCCAATAACACATACAGCCAGGTGTCTGAGCGGGATGCCCAATTGCGCAACGTTTGTCCCATCAAGGTACGTCCTCCTGTGAATAAGTTCAACTTTACTATTATAATGAATCATTCTGTGAAGTAGCAAGAAACCATGGTCGTAGGGAGAAAAGATTGGTAGAAAGCGTACAAATCGGCTATGATTACTGATAGGTTTTCACGAGATTTGCCTAATAGGAGAACGGTTTGCATGAATTTACTGAAAACAGCTTCCATCATCGTACTCATGACCCTAGTCGGCCGTCTGCTCGGCTTTTTCCGCAATGTGTATGTTTCCAACCTGTACGGGACAGGGATGGAAGCAGACGCATTCGGCATCGCTTCTACCATTCCGCTGACCTTGTTTCTCGTCATACCGGGTGCCATCAATGCCGTGCTGATACCAACCATGCGCGGACTGTTGGAAAGAGCCGACCATCAACGCGCAGGCGAGCTTTACCATAAAACCCTCAGTGTCATCATGGTTGTTTTTGCAGCGCTATCCGTAGCGGGAGTGCTCTTCTCCACGCAGATCGCAATGCTGTTCGGTACGACAGGCGAAAAGATGCTGCTGACAGCGGAGCTGCTGCGCTGGATGTGGCCTGCTGCGCTGTTTATTGGATTAACAGGTCTATGGTCAAGCGTATGCAATGCTCATCAGCACTTTTTCACACCGACTTTAGGTACGGTAGCTAACGGTGCATTGGTGCTCATTGCCATGTATCTGCTGGTACCGGCCTATGGAGTGACAGGACTGGCTATGGCGACTACCATTGGCTATATCGCGGCGGCACTTACCATGCTCCCTACGTTAAGACGATTTGGGTA
Source organism: Bathyarchaeia archaeon (assembly GCA_035644815.1). GTDB lineage: Bacteria > Bacillota > Bacilli > Brevibacillales > Brevibacillaceae > Brevibacillus_F. Next base: position 2,038 of record DASQNU010000034.1, read on the forward strand.
TGTGCACCGTTACGCTTTTTCTTGGAAAAACGATGAAGAGATGAAAAGCATGGGGGAGCGTGTGATTCCAATCTTGATCGGTGCGGTCATCGCTCAAGCGACTACGTTTCTGGAACGAGGCTTCGCCAGCGCTCTGGGTGACGGTAAAATCGCAGCCCTGATGTATGCCAACACAATCGTCCAACTGCCAATGGCGGTATTTGTAGGGGCCTTTACGCTACCGCTCTTTCCTCTCATGTCCAGCTACGTGAAACGGGGCGAAATGCACTTGGTAAAAACCACCCTGCAAAAAGGGATGGCTTATCTATGGATTCTGCTGCTACCGGTCACAATCGGCCTCATTCTGTATGCAGAGCCGTTGATTACGTTGATCTATAAACGCGGTGAGTTTGGCGACACGGCTGTTGCGTGGACGGCCTCGGGCATGATCTTTTACAGCATCGGGCTTTATGCGCTTGCCGGTCGCGATCTGCTTACGCGTGCTTTTTATGCGTTGGAAAATACACGGACTCCCGTAACCATCGGTGCGGTAGGAATTGTCATCTATCTGGTCGCCGCTTGGCAGACGATCCCTTGGCTTGATCATGGCGGCCTGGCATTTAGCGCCTCTATTTCTGCTGCTGCTCAGCTTTTGCTCCTGTTTATTTGCCTGTGGCGAAGCATCGGGAAACCGATTGCCGCCAGCTTTGCGATAACGGTTGGGAAAGCGACATGTGCGGCAGGGGTCATGTCAGCATTCATTTATTTCGCCGATCCGTGGCTGTCGCTTCTCCCATTGTGGTTATATCTTGCAGTGGGAATCGGTGTGTCCGCGGTGATTTACGGCGGAGTCCTGCTGCTGTTGCGTGAACCGCTTGTAAAGGAAGTAATCGGCAAGCTGCTGAAGCGATCTGCTAGCAAGCAAAACGCATAACATTTGTTTTTAGCTGCGTCCTTCTGTGAGCGGAAACTCGCGAATGGCATAGCGGAATTTGCCCGAAGCGCTGGGAGGAATCTGGTCCACATGGGCAACCTCGATTTTTACATCGTCACCGAGAGCTTTGCGAATGCTGGCTAAAAACATTTCTTCCTCAGCAGGATCGTATTTATCCGGATGTTTTACCAGCTTAAGGGAGACGTGTTTTGGAGCATGCTGGATCAATTGAAAGGTGTAAAAGCTTTCCAGATTGCGCATGATGTGATTAAAGTAATGGCCATGCACATAATGACCGTGACTCGAGAGAAACATGTCATCCTCGCGACCATCGATCTGATCCAGCACCGGATAGGCAATCCCGCAGCTGCAGGGCTCTGTCGACAGCTGGACGATGTCCCCTAGTTCATAGCGCAGTCTGGGCATGACATAGTTGTGCAGATCCGTGACCAAGAGTAACCCAGGCATGCCTGGTGGAACGGGCTCCTTGGTGACGGGATCGACAACCTCCATGTAGCAATTATCTGTAAATGCGTGCATACGGCCTGCCGGACATTCATAGGCAATGATGCCGCCGTCACGCGCGCCATACTCATTGACTACCGGGGCGCCGAACGCTTTTTCCATACTTTCGCGTTGAAAGGGATGGAGACGCTCAGCGGTAGAAACGACTGCTTTAAGCGAGACACCCAAAGTTTCCTTTTTTTGCAAGATCAGCTCGGCAAAAAGATGCAGTGCCGACGCGTAGCCATACAAGTAGCTGGGGGAAAACGAGCGGATCAGTCGCAAATAGGCGGGAACCTGTGACTCCCGCAGCTCATAGGCGGAAAGCAACAGCCTGTTTTTCAGAAATCGTTCTTTCCAGCGAAAAGCCCGCGACTGTTGCTGGTTCAATTCCAACGGATTGCCCCAGATCATGACGCAAGGATCGCCAATTCCGATATTGTGCCACGACAATCCGAGCCAGCGGGCAGCCTCGTAGCGTTCCACAGTGGCACGATCCAGATAAAAACGGGTTGGCTCGCCCGTAGAACCGCCAGTTCTGTTGGGGATCAGTGTTGCAGGAAGTACATCTGGGGCGAGATAGCGATCGCTTGTCTCACGGAAGCTTTTTTTCGTCAGGACGGGCAGCTGTCTCAATCGCTCGGCTGGTTGTGAGAAATCTTCCGAAAACTCATTGCGAAAGGATTGATAAGCGGGAATTTGCGAGGTTGCATGTTGGAGCAAATTCAGCAGCTTTTCAGTTTGGCGTTTGGCCAACTGCTCGCTCGTCAGCTTTTGCGCATCCTGCAATTCACGCATATATTTCCGGGTTCGATTGCCTTTCCATTTTTCCATTAAGGGCCAATGAACATGGCGAATCATGTATTTTGTCAGGGGCATGTGTAGGTAACACCTCTTTCCGGCAAAAATAGGGAGTTTGTTCACCCATTATTCCTGCCGAAAGCACTTGCTGCTTGCATGCTTTAAGGTGGGAGTGGAGTATTTTCACAAGGATCAAGAATGGTAGAAGCGATAAGGAGAATATATAGATGGTAAAGAAAAGTCATTTTCTCGGTGGAGCCATCATATTGGCTGTGGCGGGAATCTTGTCCAAGGCTATCGGGATGTTTTACCGCATTCCGTTGCAGGAAATTGTCGGGAATAATGGGTTGGGGCTCTATCAGGAGGTATACCCGCTCTATCTAACCTTTTTAATTCTGGCTACGGCAGGGATTCCGGTGGCATTGTCACGGATGATCGCCGAGGCATTGGCGGAAGGAAAGCAAGGGGAGATCAACCAAATTCTTGCCCGCAGCATGGCTTTAATGGGAACCATCGGGCTATTGCTGTTCGCGATTCTGTATCTGAGCTCACCGCTCATTGCCTTGATGATGGGCAATCCGCATCTGGTGGAGCCGATCAGGGCCATTTCGCTGTCCCTGTTGTTTGTTCCGATCATTGCAGTGTTGCGTGGATACTTTTATGGGCATCAAAAAATGGTGTTCGTCGGATTGTCTCAGGTTGTGGAGCAGACATTGCGGGTTGCTTTCATCTTGATTGCTTCGCTTTACCTCGTGTCCTTAGGGGAAGATACCGATACGGTGATCACGGGTGTCAACTTTGGGACAATGATCAGTACGCTCCTAAGCCTCGGCTTTCTCGTGCTGCTCCTCTGGTGGCATCGTCGCAAACAGCCTGCAGTGAAGGCGTCCCGTGCAAGCTGGCGCAGCCGTGAATGGTGGGGCGATCGCTCCTTCTACCTGACGATGTGGCGGATCGCTTGGCCGATCTGTATCAGCGCGCTGGTGATCCCGATTTTTAGCTTGGTGGATTCGTTTTTGGCCATTAACATTTTCCGTTACGTATGGCATGTAGATGGGATTACCGCGGATAGCTGGTTCGGCATCTACAGCCGTGGCGGCCCGCTTTTGCAGCTTGCCAGCCTGTTTGGCGCTTCCATCGCGCTGTCGATCGTCCCGGCCATTGCCGAGGCACGCCGCTTGGGGGATACGGAGAAGGTAAGCACGTTGATTCGGCTCTCATACCGATTTGCCTGGTTAATCGGTTTGCCGGCAGGATTAGGCTTGACCGCTGTGGCGGAAGGAGCCAATCTGGCCTTGTACGGGGACACAGATGGCACGTGGGCGATGGCTATCCTTGGAGTGAGTGCCGTACCGCTTTCTTTGCTGCTTGCTACAAACGGGATTTTGCAAGGATTGGGGCATGAAAAGATTCCGGCGAAGCATTTGCTGTGGGGCGTTGCCGCCAAAATTGTGACGACCTTGCTTTTTGCCTCGGTGTTGGGGATTGATGGACTGTCAATATCGTGGCTGTGTGCAACTGCTGTCGTATGCCTCTTAAATATGAAGGTCATTGCCAGATTGGCAAACGTAGAAGTGAAAAAACGTTTTGATGTGACCTTGCCTTTAGTTGCGGCTAACGGCATGCTGCTTTTGGCATGGGGAGCGATGGAAGCAGTGCATTATCTTGTATCGTCCCATTTAAGCGCCCGTTTGCTCGGTGCAGCGGAGACCATCGTAGGAGTCGCAATGGGGTTAGTCGTTTATCTGGCGGCGCTCCTGCTCATTCCGCTGATTGAGGAAGAGGAGTTCGAATGGATCCCGGGAGGAGCCTATTTGCGAGCGATCCGCTCGAAGCTACGCAAAAAAGCAGATTCCGGTGAAATACAACATATAGTAAAACGAGAAAACCGTTGATCGATCCTGATCAGCGGTTTTTTTGCAGCTTGGTATGGGCCACATGACCTGTCATGGCCATTGGATACATATTCAGGTAAGAAGTGGAAACGATAGTAAGGATGAATTTACCTGCAGTTGCAACATCGAGATTCTAACAAATATAGGGAGATTGAACTGATGACGGTTCTTTCCACCAATCAATTATGGTGTCTTGTTCTTCTTTTTCAGATTGGAAGTAATGTGGTTTTCGGATTCGGATCCGGAGCCAAGCAGGATGCGTGGATTGCAGCTGGCATCAGTTGTATGCTTGGGTGCGGACTTATTGTACTCTATGCAAAAATTTGCGAATGGGGAGATCGGAAAAATTGGGTAGAGCTGCTGGAAGCTCTTTTAGGTAGATATGTAGGGAAAGCGGTTGGCATGATTTATATTATTAGCTTTATCTACGTTGCCGGGAGGGTATTGCGTGACTTTGGCGAGCTGATCGCTACCTATATCTTGCCGCGAACTCCCATCGGCGTTACCATGTTTCTCTTTTTGTTTCTCGTGGTGTATGCGGCAAGTGTAGGAGTGGAAAGGATGGCTCGTCTAGCAGAACTGTGCATTCCGATCGTCCTTGTATATCTACTCATTTTGTTAATCTTTATCTTCTTTTCGGAAACGATGGATCTCCAGTGGCTTTTTCCCGTGGCGTCAAATTGGAAAGCAATCGGTACGTCGGTTTTTCCGTTAGGCGTAACAGTCCCGTATGGTGAATCTATCGTCTTTACCATGCTGTATGCGTTTGTACGCTCTCCTCACATGTTTCGGAACACCATGCTTTTCGCTTCGGCCAGTTCCGGTTTGTTGCTCATCACCCTCGATTTCTTGGCGATTTTGACATTGGGGCCAGATTTATTTGCCCGTACGCTCTATCCGTTGCTGGTTTCCTTCCAATTGATTAGTCTTGCTGACTTTATCGAAAATGTGGATCCATTGGTAGTCACGATCTTTTTATTCGGGGGTTTGTTTAAAATCCTTATATTTTTCTATGGTGCCTGTATTGCGATTACATCACAATGGCGGCTCCGTGATCATCGCAGCACGGTAATACCTGTTGCCATCCTGGTATGGCTGCTTGCCTTTTACATGACTGACAACATTTCAAGCCATATCTTCGTTGGATTACAGTGGGTTCCTTGGGTAATGTGGGTCCCGTTATTTATCATTATTCCCTTGCTGCTGTTACCCATAGCCTGGTGGAAAAGAAAGGGACGTGACAAATCAGATGGAAAAAATGACGCTGGATCAAATTCTGCATAGTCAACAAATGTTCGTGGATCAGATCAAGGAGGACTTGGGAGCCCCACCTGATCTGGTTGTACGTCAAGTGGGAAGTTTCACTTTGCTCTACATAAATGGCATGGTGGATCTGTTAAGGCTAGAAGAAGAATTGATTGGGCCTTTGTCTCAAGCAAACCAGTTGGGTGTAAACAGCGTCAACATCGGAGGAATTCGGCAAGCGACTGAATATAAGCAGGTCGTTCAGGCGTTGGTAAGCGGTTTTGTAGTGATGGCATCCGATACCAGTAAGAAAGTGCTGTTGGCCAATTTGGTGTCCACCCCTCATCGGGGAGTCCAAGAACCGCAGACGGAAGCCGTCATCAGGGGGCCGCGAGAAGGTTTTTCCGAGCCTCTGGAGATTAATATGGCTCTTATACGCAGACGTTTGAAGAGTGATAAACTGCGGATGAAATACTGGCACATCGGAACGGAAAGCAGAACCGAGGTACGGCTTTTGTATTTGCAGGGTATCGCCCAAAACGAGATTGTGGAAGAGGTCGCACGCCGAATTTCCAATATCCGCATCGATGGCGTGCTGGAAAGTAACTACATCGAAGAGATGATTCGCGATCACCCTGTCAATTTGCTGCCAACCGTCCAGTATACGGAAAGACCAGATGCCGTGGTCTCTGCACTGTTGGAGGGGAAAGTAGCGGTTGTGGTTGATAACTCACCGATGGTATTGATCTTGCCGATGCAATTCTGGTCTGCTTTTCAATCCAGTGAGGATTACTATGCGGATTATATCTATGCAACCTTTATACGGATTATCCGATCGATTTTTGTTGTGATCGCGCTTGTACTCCCCTCCCTCTATGTGGCAATTACTACTTTTCATCAAGAAATGCTCCCGACCAATCTGTTGTTTTCGGTGGCAGCTGCACGTGAAGCGACTCCATTTCCTGCTTTGATCGAGGCGTTGATGATGGAGATTACATTTGAAGCGCTGCGGGAGGCAGGGGTACGTCTGCCTCGGCCGGTTGGACAAGCGGTCAGCATCGTAGGTGCGCTTGTTATCGGCGAGGCTGCTGTGCAGGCAGGGATCGTCTCGGCACCCATGGTGATTGTGGTCTCCGTTACTGGTATTGCCTCTTTTACGATTCCTCGGTTCAATATGAGCTTCGCCATCCGCATTTTACGGTTCCCTTTGATCATTTTGGCGGGTACCTTGGGATTGTTTGGCATCGTCTTTGGATTGATGGCCCTGGTGATCAATATGACGGGGATACGCTCTGTCGGCGTTCCCTATATGACGCCCTTGGCTCCACTCACCATTACCGGACTGAAGGACCTGGTCATTCGTGCACCGATCTGGAAAATGAACCAAAGGCCTGCCCAGCTGGTCAAGGATAATCAAATTCGGGTTCCGTATAATCAACCACCGATGGAAGAACAACCGTTTGATTTTTATCGCCTCCCTTTTGCCGAAACAGAAAACGCGGATTTGCAGAAGTAGAAGGAGGGTAAGTAGTGAAGAAACAAGTGCTGGTATGGTTGTGTGGTTTGCTTAGTATGTTTGCGTTGACAGGCTGCTGGGATCGCAGGGAGATTAATGATGTCGGTTTTGTGATCGTATCGGCATTGGATGTGGGCAAGAAGCCAGACACTTACCTATCCACGGTGCGCATCGCCATCCCCAAAATGATGGGGGGGGGCCAAACGGGCTCAAGTGGAGGTCAACAAGGCCCCCCTTATATGACCATATCCGCAGAGAACCGCAGCCTCGACAAAAATCGGATTGATTTGGAGAAGCAGATGTCACGCGATATGTTGACGTCCCATCGACGTGTACTTGTTTTTGGAGAAAAAATCGCTAAGCGCGGGTTGAAAGATGTGCTGGATGAATTTAGCCGCAATCCGCAAAATCGTTTGCGCACTCTTCTCGTGATCATAAAAGGGATGCAGGCAGAGGAGTTCTTGAAGCAACCGTACACGTTGGAACCCTTTCCCTCTGAAGCGCTAAGAGAAATGCTGAACCGCCGGATGGAAATTCCCACTACACTGCGTGATCTTTTTGTGCAAGCAACTTTACCCGGCAGAGACCCCATCCTTGCCGCTTTTTCCATAGCAAAAGGGGAGCAACCGCGTTTCATGCTAAATCATATCGCGGTCTTCCGAGAATTCAAGCTGGTAGGATATTTGGAAGGTAATGAGATGATGCTGCTCAATTCAATTCTGGGGAAAAATGTCTACGGGCTCATGCGGATCGGGATTCCAGAGGTCCCCGGAAAAGTATCGGTACAGGTGCGAGAAATAAAAACGAAGAAAGAGGTAAAAAAGAAGGGAGACCAGCTGACTTTTTCATTTACAGCCAAGGCAATCGGAAGCATTACGGAAACCGACTCACCAGTGGACTTGAGCAATCCCCTTTATATTGAAAAATATAATAAGGCATTTGCCAAAGAGTTGGAAAAAGAATACGTCAAGCTATTCGAGAAGCTTCAGAAAACATATAAGGCAGATAGTGCAGGGCTGGGAAATATGCTTTACCGCAAAGACCCTGCATACTGGAAAAAAGTCGAAAAGAAATGGCCGGAGATGTATCCGAAACAGAAGGTTACATGGAGAGTGGAGTCTGTTATTCGAGATATCGGTGCAACAGGTGCACCCATGCAGCTCCCGGAAAAAGAGGTGAAAAAATAATGTGGGTAAAAGCGATTTTTTTTTCGATCGTCTTTATACTGGTGGGCATGGTGCAAGCTAAGTATTGGTTATTACGCGGATATCAGCGAGAGGCATGGGTATTTTTGGGGTGGATGGGAATCGCCTGGATTACGGGAATTCTTTTTATGTTTGACTTCCGACTGCCAAGCCCGACACAGCCTTTGTTCCCCAATTGGAAATGACGACGGCAAGATCTCAAGTAGGTGAGATCTTGCCGTCTTTTTTGAAGCGCAGCGAAGTCAGGTAGAAACCTACAAAAGAAAAGTAGCCTACCAGAGCCAGCACTGTCCAAAAATGCTGATAGACGTAAAGGAAGGACATCGTATTGCCGGCAAACAGCTCTGAAAAAAACAGCAAAAGGATGCTGAGCGGAAGTAAAGAACTGCGAATGTCTGACAGGCGAAAGATAATCGCTACGTCAAGGATGCCAATCCAGATTAGCACCGAGACTTTTACGGTCATGACGACGCTCCATACCGCGATCAATACAATGTCCATCCGCTCCAAAAACTCACCCATGCTTAGGTATTTGACCAATTCAACGGAAGGGAACATGAATTTTCTGCCCAAATAAGGGCCGAAGATGAAAAAATCCAAAGCAAACATGATGGTATATAAAAAGATGCTGATCAAGCAGGAAAGGGTGATTAATCGACCGCGTTTTTGAGGCTGTATCGTGACGATGGGGAGAAGCGAAAGAATAAAAAATGATTCCAGAAAGGCCCCCGTAGCCTGCCAAGTTGCATAACTCATACTCGACCAGGAGTGTGAGAGTATAGGGAATAAAAAGGCAGGATCGGCCTCACGAAAAACCAGCAACGGCATAGAGAGCAATGCGATGACGGCGAGTGCGAAGCTTAGGAGAGACAGCCTGGCGATGCTGACAATACCATACCAGGCACCATAAGCAGCAACTACCAGGGTGACGAGGGAGATGACCACAGTCGGTGTCTTCATCAAAAAATAAGTATGGACAACCTCAGTAAAATTTCGAGTGGTAAAAGCCGCATTAGCCATGACAAACAACAAAAAAAGAAAAAGGAAAACCCGATTAGCGGCATGGGGAAGATGATCTCTGTTTTTTTCAGCTGTTCGATAGATTGCATACATCAGCATAAAAAGGAGGTAGCACAGTACATACCCCCCAATCAGCCCAAACCATGAATCCTGTTCGGCTGTCTTCATTAATGTATTGGGTACCAGCGAGATGGGAACGGCAATAAAGGACGTACAGAACAAGGTAACAAATTGAAAGGGGGTCAAGCTAGGCCGCATGGGAAAAGTCACCTCTTTCCCTACTATAGACAGAAGAGGCACAAGGATATACCTCGTGCCTCTTTTTCTTTATGCTTTTTTCTGATAGACACACACAACCATTTTCACCAAATACTCGCGCAAACCAGGAAGCTTAGCCAAACCGGAAACAACCGAGCGCAGCGGGATCTCTCGCTGAAAAACAGCGGGATGCGACACGCCTTGCTGGATGCGGCGAAAACGGGCGATCGTCATGCGGTTAATATAAGAGAAGTATTCGCGGCCGTCGGCTTTTCTGCTAATCCGAAAACGAATACGATCTTGACCGTCAGGGAGTGAGGAAACGAGCTGCTTGTACGCATTGATCATAGACTGCTCAGAAAAAAATGAATGCACCCAAGGGATCCCGATTGCATCGGAAAGATGGGCACCGTACGGATGGTAGTAAGGAGGGAAATTGATATAAATGTGCCCTCCCGGCTTCAACACGCGAAAGCATTCTTCCAATGTTTTCTCGGGTTGATCCACGTGTTCCATCGCATCGTTCATGATAATCGTGTCAAACGACTCATCCGCGAACGGCATCTTGGCCGCATCTGCCGTCATGAAGGTGGCAACCTCCCCAAGCCCTTTTTCCCGGGCAAAGGCATTCCCTTCTTCCGCATAATGCTCCACGACATCGATCCCAATGATTTTTTTCGGTTGAAAAGTAGCGTAATAGCAGGTTTTCCCCCCGCCGCCACAACCGATATCGAGCACGGTTTTATCCCGAAACATTTGCTCCTGGGAGTGGTAAGGCAGGAAAAATTGGATCGTTTGCTCCCCTTTGACAAATTGCCATTCCGTATAGCTCATCTTGCCATCGTTTGCAAGATTGAAGGGATGGACGGGCAAGGGAAACCATTTATTGACTTGGCACAAGAGACGAGCAGCAACAGACATGCTGCACCCTCCTTTCCATAACAGTAGAGTTAGTTAACGACGCTGCAGTGCTTGCAAGACAAGTTCACTGCTTTTGGCTGCTTCGAGTGCCAGCGTGTGCGAATGCTCCCGAATCAATGCCTGCTCGCGGTCAAGGTGGCTCGTCCGTTCTTCCAACAAGGACAACAGAGCCGTTCCATCCAAATCCTTGATATGTCCCGCGCAAGGCATTCCGGCCCGTTCGACAAAGCGATCAATTTTCGGATCATAGGAGATTCCGGTAAAAGGCACTTGCAGCATACAAGCCAGGATCAGCGAGTGAAGCCGCATCCCGACGACATACTGACAGCTTTTCAACAGACTCATGATGTCGTGAAAAGTGACAGGCTGATCGATGACCTGCGCCCCGGGTTCTCGCATCATCCCCATAATCTCTTTGGAAGGGGGGATATCACTTGGATAATGCATCGGCAAAAAGAGCACATTCCAGCCTTTTTGCACGAAAGCATCGGCGGCCCGAGCGATGTCTTGCTTGAAACGCTCCTCCTGCTTCCAGTTGCGGACGGAAAACGCGATCAAAGGACGAGACATGTCAGGAAACAGCGAGGACAGCAGCGCTTTCCCAGGAGCTGCGTCGATTTCATCCGGATGTATGGTCAAGGCGGGATCCGCCGTAACATACAAAGGCGCTTTGACTCCGCACGCTTTAAAATCTTCTCCCGATTCAAAATCACGCACGGTAATCACATCAACCTTATTCACGACCTTGTTAATCATGAAACGGCTGAATGGCTTCACGACTGGACCGAAGCCTTGCGCATAAAAAACAACGGGTTTCCCCAACATTTTCGCGATGGTTACAATACCGAGATAATAGAGCACGCTGCGAGGACTGGTGACGTCCTGCATTAAGGTTCCTCCGCCCATAACCAAAAGATCGCAACGGGACAGCTCACGAACAATCGTAGACAGACGCCAGCGATTGTGGGCTTCGATTCCGAATAATGCGGCTGTACGCTCCGGCTGATTGGACAGGACGGACAGCGAGATATGAGGTTGTTCCCGTCTTAGCGAGGAGATGATTCCGTACAGAACG
>DASQNU010000035.1:0-9562 GCA_035644815.1 Bathyarchaeia archaeon
GGGCGCGTAATGCCCTTCCATCGATCTGCCTTCCAGCTCTCCTGCAATTTTGAAATCGCTTCCTGTTTCCCCATTGTTCTCTTCCTCCCTTATTTTTATGGATTACAGATATCGATAGCTAGGTATCGTTAAAAATTCCGCAAACTCATCTTCAGAGACGAGACGCAGGAACAGATCTGTCGCCAATTCATATTTGCCTACCTGAAAAGCTGATTCTCCCATCTGTTTTTTGATTTTAGCCAGTTCTTCTTGGGTGAACTGCTGTACCATCTCCATCGTGATTTTTCGGCCATCCGGCAATACCCCTCGGCGATGGCGAATCCATTGCCAGATCTGAGCCCGGGAAATCTCTGCCGTTGCCGCATCCTCCATCAGATGAAAGATCGGGACTGCCCCCATTCCGCGCAGCCAAGCTTCCATGTACTGAATGCCCACACTAATATTCGTGCGCACGCCAGTCTCTGTGATCTCGCCTGTTGGTACAGCCAGCAGGTCTTTTGCCGTGACATTCACATCATCGCGTTTTCGTTCGATCTGATTGGGCCCTGGCATCAAGGCGTTGAAAACGGAGAGCGCGACCGGCACGAGTCCTGGATGAGCGACCCATGTGCCATCATGACCGTCAAACGCTTCTCGTTCTTTATCGGCCCTCACTTTTCTCATTGCTTCCTCGTTGGCCGCCGGATCGTTTTTCACCGGAATCTGGGCAGCCATTCCTCCAATCGCTGGCGCATTGCGAAAATGACAAGTCTTAATGGTTAACAGCGTATAGGAACGCATGAAGGGCACCGTCATTGTCACCAGCGAACGATCGGGTAAGATCACGTCGGGATGGTTGCGCAGCTTCTTGATGTAGCTGAATATATAATCCCAGCGGCCACAGTTGAGTCCCGCGCTGTGGTCCTTCAACTCATAAAGAATTTCATCCATCTCAAACGTGGCCAAGATTGTCTCGATCAACACCGTTGCTTTGATCGTGCCAACCGGGATATCAAGTAAGCGCTGTGCGAAAAGGAATACCTCATTCCAGAGCCGTGCCTCCAGATGACTCTCCAGCTTTGGCAGATAAAAATACGGTCCTGTACCGATTTCCAGAAGTTTTTTGGCGTTATGGAAGAAATAGAGTCCAAAATCGAACAAGCTAGCAGAGATTGGTTTGCCATCGATCCAGACGTGTTTCTCTTCCAGATGCCATCCACGCGGTCGGACCAAGAGTGTCGCCGGCTTTTCGTTCAGTGTGTACGCCTTCCCCTCTGGGCTGGTGAAGGAAATCGTACGGGTAACGGCATCGCGTAGATTAAGCTGTCCCTGAATGGTGTTCTCCCATGTAGGCGAGTTGGCATCCTCCAGATCAGCCATAAATATTTTGGCTCCAGAGTTAAGCGCGTTGATCACCATTTTGCGATCTCCCGCTGGTCCGGTAATTTCCACCCGACGATCCAGGAGATCAGGAGGCAATGGGGCGATCGTCCATTCTCCTTGCCGAATATGTGCGGTTTCCGGTAGAAAATCTGGCAGTTTACCCGCATCGATTTCTTTCTGGCGTTCCTCTCGTTTTGCCAGTAACGACTCTCTGAGCGGCGAAAACTGTCTCACCAGCTGTGTTACAAAATCGACCGCTTCCGGGGTCAGGATCTCGGCAAATTCTGTAGAAACGGGTCCGTACACTTCCACACCTGCTGGATAATGATTCGATTTCGTCAACGTCAAGAACTGTCCCTCCATCCTATTATCATACAGACTACAAATTAAAATTGTATTATATAACAGTTATTGCAAAAAAAATGCGCCTTACTCCGTGCATCCGCTCCCACTGCAATGTGCACAGCTGACGATACCTACCCCCTGGCAATGCCCACAGATTTCTCCGTTAAAATAGGTTCCCTTACCGCTGCACTGCACGCAATCCTGTTCTCCATTTCCATCACAACGATAACAATCCATGGCGTTTCTCCTTTCTTAACTGTATTATCACACAACGTTTATTTGTCTGTATTATATAACAGCATTTTTGAGGGAATCAATCCCATTTTTTAAATTTTTCAATAAAAAAATTCCTTTGGGGGGCAAATGGGAACCCTTCTCCGCGCCAAGCTTTTGGGTGGAGCCTTATTACACAAAAAACTCTCCGCCAGAAACGGAGAGCCTTGTTGTACTTTTATGCTTTTGGAGAAATCTTTTCGACCCCGCCCATATACGGACGAAGAACTTCTGGAATGACGACAGAGCCATCTTCTTGTTGGTAATTTTCAAGGATAGCAGCCACGGTACGGCCGATTGCCAGTCCCGAGCCATTCAGCGTATGCACGAATTCCGGTTTGGATTTCGTATCGCGACGGAAGCGAATGTTGGCCCGACGCGCTTGGAAGTCCTCAAAGTTGGAGCAGGAAGAAATCTCGCGGTATGTGTTGTAGCTCGGCAGCCATACTTCAATGTCGTATTTTTTCGCAGCTGTAAAGCCGAGATCTCCGGTGCACATGCTCAACACTTGATAAGGCAACCCCAACAGCTGGAGCACTTTCTCCGCGTCATTTACCAGCTTTTCCAGCTCTTCATACGAATCTTCCGGTTTAACGAATTTCACCAGTTCCACCTTGTTGAATTGGTGTTGGCGAATCAAGCCGCGTGTATCGCGTCCAGCCGATCCCGCTTCGGAACGGAAGCATGCGCTGTATGCCGCGTAATAACGGGGCAGATCGGCTGCATCCATGATCTCGTCGCGATGGATGTTGGTAACTGGCACTTCCGCTGTCGGGATCAGGAAATAATCTGGCCCCTCGATTTTAAACGCATCTTCCTCAAACTTCGGCAGTTGTCCCGTTCCGGTCATGCTTGTGCGATTCACCATGTAAGGAGGCAGAATTTCTTCATAACCGTGCTTTTCCGTATGCAGGTCAAGCATAAAGCTCGACAACGCCCGCTCCAGACGTGCACCCAAGCCTTTCAAGAACACGAAACGGCTGCCGGTTACTTTTGCTGCTGCTTCAAAATCAATAATGCCCAATGCTTGTGCGACTTCCCAGTGCGGCTTCGCTTCGTATGCGAAGGTTTCAGGTGTTCCCCACGTACGCACCGTGACATTATCGTTTTCGCTTGTCCCAATCGGCGTCGTTTCATGCGGCAAATTTGGCAAGCCCAACAAGATCTGCTCCAGCTGTTCATCCAGCGTGCGAAGCTCTTCGTCCAGCACCTTGATCCGATCGCCCACTTCTTTCATTTCGGCGATGAGGTGGTCGGCATTCTCTTTGTTCCGCTTCAAGACAGCCACTTGCTCGGATACGGTGTTTCGTTTATTTTTCAATCCTTCAGCTTCTTGGATGACTTCGCGACGCTTTTCGTCTACTTCAGCAAATTGATCCAGCGCAGAAATATCTTCATTTCGATGGCGAAGACGTTCTCTGACTCCTTCCAGATCATTTCGCAGCACCTTTACGTCTAACATTGCTTATCCTCCTTCAAGCCCACCCGATTGTCATAGCCGGGTTTCGGCCTTTTTTTACAAAATAAAAACACCCATCCCTAAGGTAAGGGACGAGTGTATCACCCGCGTTGCCACCCTCATTGGCATACCGTTTTACCCTGTTTCAAGAAACGGAATGCCCACTCTCATACGTAAATAACGGTACGCTGCCGGGCAAAGTTGCTCCTTCGCCACTCGGAGATGGATTCGTCTGCCTGCCTGGATCGGTTTGCACCGGCCACCGACTCTCTTCACCAAAAACATGCAGATTACTTGTTCTCGTCTACGTTTTTCCACAGATTGTTATCTCTTGTAATGTACTAAATTTCCAATGGAAAGTAAAGGGGACCATCTTTTCCTTTATCATTTCTCATTCATTGAAAAAGTAGTCATACAAGGTAGCCTTCCGATCGCATAAAAAACCGGTACCTTTATAAGCGTACCGGTTTTTTTGTATGTTATTTTTTGCTGTATTCTTTAACCATTTCCAAAAAATATTGATGCAAACGGCAGTCTTCCGTTAATTCTGGATGGAAAGCCGCCGCAAGAAATTGTCCCTGACGTGCAGCCACGATTTTTTGATCGTACTTGGCCAGTACTTCACCTGGCTGCCCCAGCTCCATGATATAAGGAGCCCGAATGAAAACCGCCGGGAAATTCGGTGCGACACCCGCTATGGGCAGGCGTGCTTCAAAGCTATCCTTTTGCCGTCCGAATGCGTTGCGTTCTACTTTCATATCCATTAAACCAAGGTGGACATCTTCGTGGCCGTTGATCCGATTCGCCAGCAGAATCGCTCCCGCACATGTGCCAAAAATCGGTTTCCCCTCTTCCGCAAATTGGCGAACAGCCTCCATGAAGCCGTATTTATGCATGAGCTTGCTGATTGCCGTGCTTTCCCCGCCGGGTATGACCAACCCATGTAGATCTTCCAACTCTTCCACCTTTTTAACGGCACTAGCTGTTGCACCTGCCAGCTCCAGCATGCGCACATGCTCGGAAACAGCTCCCTGTAACGCAAGTACACCGATTTTCATCATCGTCACCTTACCAGCCGCGCTCTTGCATGCGATCTGCTTCGCGAATCTTGGAAATCTCCAGTCCGGTCATCGCGGCACCCAGCCCTTTTGATACGCGAGCAATCAACTCATAATCCGTGTAGTGAGTGGTGGCTTCTACGATTGCACGAGCAAACTTCTCCGGATTATCCGATTTGAAAATACCGGAACCAACGAAAACGCCATCTGCACCGAGATGCATCATCAACGCGGCGTCAGAAGGAGTAGCCACCCCGCCAGCAGCAAAGTTTACAACCGGCAGCTTGCCTGTCTGATGAACTTGCTCCAGCAGTTCGTATGGTGCACCTAGATTTTTCGCTTCGGCCATCAGCTCATCGTAGGACATGCTTTGCACTTTGCGGATTTGCGATTGCATGGTTCGCATGTGGCGTACCGCTTCAACGATATTGCCTGTGCCTGGTTCTCCTTTGGTACGAATCATTGAAGCACCTTCTCCGATACGGCGAAGTGCTTCGCCCAGGTCACGAGCGCCGCAAACGAAAGGCACTGTGAATTCTTTTTTATTGATATGGTACAAGTCATCTGCAGGTGTCAGAACTTCACTCTCATCCAGGTAGTCCACACCCATCGATTCGAGCACGCGCGCTTCAACAAAATGACCAATACGCGCTTTGGCCATCACCGGGATGGATACTGCCTTCAAGACCTCTTCCACAATGCCAAGATCAGCCATCCGTGCAACCCCGCCGGCTGCACGAATGTCGGAAGGAACTCGTTCCAAAGCCATTACGGCAACTGCCCCAGCCGCTTCCGCAATTTTTGCTTGCTCAGCGTTGACGACGTCCATGATGACGCCACCTTTTTGCATTTCCGCCATACCTCGTTTTACACGCGATGTTCCTACTTCAGCCATTTGTTCCACTCCCCTTGTCATTTTTCAGTTAGATTGTACCTATCAAATTCATTATTTTATACAAAGTAAATCAGGTCAGATCTTGCTCCCATTTTAAAACAAGTGGTTCATTCTGGCAATAGATTATTCCGTTTTGTGCGAACATTGTGGTGGGGGGAAGGGAAGGACGGGCTGGCTGCGAAAGTTGCCACACCCGCAAGGGAGTATAAACTGTCCGGCTCCGCTTCCAAAAACGGTACGTCGCGCAAAAGTTTCAAAGAAGCGTATTCACCCGTGGAGTTGCGCGACAAACGTGTACCGTTTTTAGAAGCTCCACCTTGGCAGGTGTGACAAAAAACTCCGCCCGTCCCGTTCTTCCCTTCCTAACGCAGCAATCGTTAATAGTCGAACATGAAAAGATCAACAGAATGATAGCTTGTACCTTTCTATGATTGTTTATATTAGCCAAGATGCCCAGTCATGCATTAGAAGATTCGATTCAGTAGATTTTTTTGAATTTATACTGTCACTTTTTCAGGTTCGAAACAGCCTCTGCCGCGTTTCAAAACGAAGCTCCTGCGAAGCCCATCTTAGCGGAGCAGTGAATCGCGGGAAAAAGGCGCGCACCTGCCCATACTGCGGAGCGGACAGTCTCCATTTCCCAGTGGGGCGTAGAATGAAGCGGAGTTTTGAAACGTGCTTGCTCCACAACAGCCACTTTTCCAAAACCAAACAAAAAAACCCGCTCAAGATACAGCTTTGAAAACTGTATCGAGCAGGTTTTCGAATTATCCAGTGATGCTAGAGAACAAATTCGAGATAAATTGACCGATGCTGCGGAAGAACAGACGAAGCCAGCTTGCTTCCTCTACCTCTTGGGCTGCGACCATCTCGAATCCGCCTTTTTGCTCGTCTTCCGGTTGGAGGTACTCTGTCTTGCCTCCACCTTCCGCCTGGAAGACAATGCGTCCGATTGGCTGATCCTTTTTAATCGGAGCGGTCAAATCATTATACGTTACAACTGGTTTGTATTTGCCTTCTTCACCAATCTTTGTAAGCACTTTGGCCTCTGCGCCTGTTACAGCTGGCACATTCAGCTCTACACCCTTTTTCACAGGTGCGGTTTCAAAGCCCTTAATAGTAGCTCCTTTATCCTGTACCTTGACCAATTTGTAATTACTGAAGCCATAGTCAAATAATTTTTTGGTTTCATGAAAACGTTTCGTTTCGCTAGAGGTTCCCATCACAACGCTGATCAAACGCATGCCGTCGCGTGTGGCTGTACCAGTAAAGCAATAGAGCGCTGCTGCCGTATAACCGGTTTTCAAACCGTCTACTCCTGGGTATTCACTAATCAATCCTGGCAGCATCCAGTTGTAGTTTTTCTTTTTCATTTGTTCCGGAGTACCTTCTCTAAATACCAACTCAGGAATTTTGGAATACTCAAGAGCCTCTGGGAAATCCCGGATCAGCGCTCTCGCCAGAATTGCTGCGTCTCTGGCGGACATTTGGTTTTCTTTTGGTTCAGTCGTATACGAATACGGGCCCAATTCATTTGCTGGCAAGCCTGTCGATGTAATAAAGCTGGTATTTTTCATACCCAGCTCCTGTGCTTTCTTGTTCATCATCGTGACGAAGTTGGATTCACTGCCTCCAACCTTTTCGGCAAGCAGTACGGTCGCGTCATTGGCGGACGCAATCGCCATCGCTTTGTACAATTCTTTTATACTATGTTCTTCCCCCGCATTCAGATAGACACCAGCGGAGTCCGATATGCGAGCGATGAAAAAAGCGTATTCGCTTACAGGTACCTTTTCATCCCATTTGATTTTGTTTTGCTTCAATGCTTCCAGCACAAGATACTCAGTCATGATTTTCGACATGCTGGCTGGCGGCAAAGGCATGTCCGGATTGTTGCTATACAACACTTTTCCGGTTGTCGGTTCGATCAGAATCGCTGATTTTACAGCAAGCTGGAGGTTCGCTTGCGTTTCAGCTGCTGCTGGGGCTGGTGCACCCGTTCCTGCTGCTCCCAATAGGGCGACAGAAAGAATTACACCCGCAATTCGCTTCTTCCATCTATGTAAGTTCATTATGTCACTCTCCCGTTTCCATCTTCGTTTGTCACATACAACTGTTAGTTTACCATAAATGATAGGAAGCTTAGAAGTCTGGTGACTGCCATTTCTACTGGTAATGCCTACCGTAAAAAAATCCCCCCACCCATCATAATCGGGTGAAGGGGATTTTTACTAGAGTCAACAGTCACATTTCTATGTTTCTTAGGAAACCGAATAGTTTGGTGCTTCCTTGGTAATCTGTACATCATGCGGATGGCTCTCCCGCAATCCCGCTCCGGTAATCCGGATGAATTGGGAATTGTTAATGAGCTCTTCGATGCTTTTCGTGCCGCAGTAGCCCATACCAGAACGAAGACCGCCGATCAGCTGGAACACGACATCCGCCAATGGCCCTTTGTAAGGAACACGCCCTTCAATCCCTTCTGGAACCAGTTTTTGCGCATTCTCTTGGAAATAGCGATCTTTACTGCCAGACTTCATCGCACCGATGGAGCCCATTCCGCGGTACACTTTGAAACGACGACCTTGGAAGATCTCGAACTCCCCTGGGCTTTCCTCTGTTCCGGCAAACAGGCTTCCGATCATGACTACCGCTGCGCCAGCACCGATTGCTTTGGTCAAATCACCGGAATACTTGATACCGCCGTCTGCAATAATCGGAACTCCGTACTGACGCGCTACCAAGGCACAATCATAAATCGCAGTAATTTGCGGTACGCCGATCCCTGCTACCACACGAGTCGTACAGATCGACCCTGGACCCATCCCTACCTTGATCACAGAAGCGCCTGCTTCGATCAGCGCACGCGTACCTTCTCCCGTCGCCACATTCCCGGCAACAATGGTCAGGTCTGGGTAAGCTTGTCGCAGCTTTTTCACGACTTCAATCACATTGAGGGAATGACCATGCGCCGTATCCACGACAAGTACGTCAACACCTGCTTGTACAAGCGCTTCTGCACGCTCCATCGTATCAGCCGCGATTCCTACTGCTGCCCCGCACAGCAATCGTCCTTGCAGGTCCTTCGCTGCATGCGGATATTGAATGGCTTTCTCGATATCTTTAATGGTAATAAGCCCTTTTAATACATTGTTTTCATCAACGAGTGGAAGTTTTTCAATTTTATGCTGCTGAAGAATGGCTTCTGCCTGCTGGAGAGTGGTGCCTACCGGCGCTGTCACCAGATTTTCTCTGGTCATTACTTGTGTAATCGGAGTGGAAAAATCATGGACAAAACGCAGGTCACGGTTGGTCAAAATACCGATCAAATGATTTTGTTCATCAACAATGGGGACGCCGGAGATACGATATTTACCCATAAGAGCATCTGCATCTGCAACGGTATGGTCAGGAGTTAAGGAGAAAGGATTGGTGATAACACCGCTTTCGGAACGTTTCACTCGGTCTACTTCACTGGCTTGCTGCTCAATGGACATATTTTTGTGAATCACGCCGATACCGCCTTGACGAGCCATCGCAATCGCCAGAGCTGATTCCGTCACGGTGTCCATGCCTGCACTCATAAGCGGAATGTTCAACTTCACTGTATCACTCAATCGGGTCGTCACATCAATATCCCGGGGGTGCAATTCGGACTTCGATGGAATCAAAAGCACGTCGTCAAACGTTAAACCTTCCTTGGCAAACTTATCTTCCCTCACAACTAACTTGCCCCTTTCGCTCGATAATTTATGACAGTGTAACAAACCACTTAAATTACTGTCAAGAATGACTAATAATGTTCGGTAATTTCGGAAATTATATAGACGTATGCCTGCTTTCTTTCCTATTTTTCTGATAATTTAACGAATATTTATAGCACTAGGAGGTAATCGCTTTCATGCGCGACGCTTGGGAGATTTTACGTTTTTTGGAGACAGAGCCAACTGCACGCGAATACTTAATGAACAGCTACGAATCCAAAGGAATTGAGCATCCCAATCGGCACGCCTTTTCGCAATGCACCCGCTTTGTTTACACCTGGCGGCAGGCTCGTTCCTATTATGAGGCTGCCACCCATGCCGATCTGTTGATTCGTCCGCTTCTTCTTTTCTATGGTTGCATGCAAATGATAAAAGGATGCATCCTGGCAATCGATCCCTTCTATCC
>DASQNU010000036.1:0-8684 GCA_035644815.1 Bathyarchaeia archaeon
ATTGATCGCTTCGCCCTTTTTCAGGACGATCTGCTGCTCTGCTACTTCCTCGGCTTTTTTGATGATGTTTTCGCCGGGTTTTCCTGCTTTTTTCAAAGCAACCGTCTCTGCCAGTTCTCCTGGATTGACGGTCTGCTCAAACATGATCACGCAGTCTGCTCCAGCGGGAATCATCCCGCCTGTCATGATCCGTGCCGCTTCCCCCTGCCCCAGTTGCTTTTGGGGAACATCGCCTGCCAGCACGGTCTCGATGACCTGAAGCGTGACCGGCGCATCCACAGAGGCATCTGCCGTATCTGAGGAGCGTACCGCATAGCCATCCATGGCAGAACGATCAAAGGGGGGCAGCGCGTAGGTAGCAGTCAAATCGGTGGCCAGGATACGACCTACCGCCTCTTCCCAATCAACGCTCTCCTGCGGCATGACCGAAGCACGCGCAAGCAGTCTATTTCTCGCTTCCTCAACGCTGATCGTCTCTCGGCGAAAGCGCATGTTTTCTCCTCCATTCCCGCAGGGCCGTCTCATATTCTTGCGGTGTATTCATGTTAAAGACCCCTTCCGCCAGCCATTCCTCCTGGAGCAGATGAACCTTCAACTGCTCGAGCACCGCCATGACTCGCAATGATTTGCTCTCTAACGCCTGCTCAAAAGCTTTCTGTGTCCGCCGATGGTAGAGAGCAAACAAGGGATGGACGCGTTCCTGCGTATGGGCCACCACAGCATCCCAGTGCTGCAGATCGGGGACATGACGAATCATCTGACATACATGACCTGTCTCCAAAAAAGGCAGGTCACAGGAAAAGATCAGCAGGGCGGCCTCCGCTCTTGTCTGCATGGCCGTTACGATCCCCGTGATCGGACCGCTGGAGCTTTCGCGATCCGCGACGATTTGCACATCGGTAGCCGTAAACAACTCGTCGGGCAGTTCCTCTTGCTGATTGCAAACGATCAAACAGGGAAGTCCCGCGCCGCGAATCGCATCCACCTGATGCATGATTAGCGGACGGCCTCCCCATTCCAGCAGCTCCTTGCGTCTTCCCATGCGGCTGCTTTTGCCCCCCGCAAGAATCACTGCCACGATATCTGTTGGCGGTTGTATCTGTTCTGTCACGAGCATCACCTGATTAAAACGATTGATAGCGGTTCCATTTATGCTAGGAACGATAGCGTATACAACAGTTTTCCTTTGCGATCTTCCGTCGTTAGGAGGATCTCCTCCGGTTTCTCTTCGAGGGTAATATGTCCTGCTGTGATCGGAATCGCAAGAAATTGGCAATGGTTAAAAAACAACCGGATATGCTCTCCTTCTTCGCACAGTTCCCATTTGGCCAAATGTCGCTCTACCATGGGGGCTTGCTGCGGCTCCGCATCCTCGGCCTGATCCTGAATCCATATGCGCATTTTATAGTCTACCAGTTTCTCCAACAGTTTGGTAAGGTCTTCTTTCTGAATGTTGGCACTCATGTGTGTTTCCTCCTTTTTCTGTCTAGAAAAAAGCGAGCCAGCTCACTGACCAGCCCGCTTTTCCTTTTGATAGATGAACCAAGCAAGTGGAAACGTCAGCAGGTTTACGGCCGCAAGCACGATCGTCAGCTCATAACGCTGTGCGTAAAACAGATTCACGGTGTATTGGGCAAACAGCAGATTGAGGAACAGCACCAGGCAAAGCAAGAGCACTCCCCGATAGCTACGCTTCATACGGCTTCACTCCAATCGCATAAATCGCACCGTTTTCCACCTTGAGCTCAACTTCCGGCAAGGCACGGCGCGGTGGGCCAGCCAGCGGATTGCCGGTCATGACATCGAATTTGCCATGGTGACACGGGCACAGAAGCTCGCTTTCCTCTTTGCTCCAATACACGGGGCATTTCAGATGGGTACAAGCATTTTGATAGGCTTTGTATTCGCCTTCCTTTACACAGACGAGCAGTGCTCCTTCGTGCTCGCTTGGATAGGCAAACTCAATGGCATCCCCCGGCTTCAGCGCAGAAACATCCGCAAGCTTTTTCGCGGGAAGACCATCTGTCTCACCGGTAATCAGCTTTTTCGCAGCGACTGCCCCCCAAGGGAGCGTAGACACGGCAAACAGTCCAGCCGCTCCTACCATGGTCTTCATAAAGCCTCGTCTGTCCAAGCTTCTCTCATTTGATTTATGGATATTGTGGGTATAGTTATCGTCTCGGGCGGAAATCTTCGTTTGTTTCTCATCCATGCTGGTGGCCTCCTTTGATTTCTTGTCCGCACAGCTTCTGGCGCCTCGCTCAAAACAGCTTTTGTTTTCCCTGTAAAATGCCAGGGAGGCTGATCTTTACGTTCGTCTCGCTCTCCAACGGATCGACCATTTGGCTGGCCATCCATTTTCCGTTGGCTAATTGGTGCTGTGCCTGTTTCGCCGCCAGTTCTTCTTCGTCGATCCATTGCAGCGTATTGGTTGGGCAGACCGACGCACACATCGGCGGAATCCCCTCCTTTGTCCGGTCGTAGCACAAATCACATTTATACATCAGGTTTTGCTCTTCATCGAATTTCGGAATGCCGTATGGGCAAGCAATGGTGCAGTTTTGGCAGCCGATGCATTTCTCCACCAGCGCGGAGAGCACCGCTCCGTTATCCGCGATCTGGATGGCCTGCGCCGGACAGCTGCGTGCGCAAGCGGGATTGACACAGTGCAGGCACATGAGCGGGATCGTTTGGCGAGTTTCAAATGGATCTACGTCGAGTACATAGTTGCGATTGCGGTTGTCGTGGCCTCCGCATTGGGTGCAGGCAGCGAGACAGCTGCGGCAGCCGATGCAGTTTTCCATTTCGATGTATAAGACCTGTTTAGCCATGCAGCTGTTCCTCCTTCTGCAGTTTGACGATCTTGGCCGCACATGCCTTGAATTCCGGCATCCGGCTGTATGGATCTAATGCTGGATTGGTCAGCAGATTGATCGATTCATCCTTGCCCCAGTGATAGGCAACAAAGACGGTGTCCGGTCTGATGGCAGCGATGACCTTTACACGATACTTGGCCTCACCGCGTCTGGTTTTCAAGAGCACCAGCTCGCCGTGCTCCAGCCCGTACTTTTTCGCGGTCTCCGGGTGCACTTCCAGCAGCGGATCCGGGTACATGGCTTTCAAAAACGGAATCCGTCTGGTCTGGTTGCCGGACAGGTAGTGATAGACGACACGTCCGGTGGTCAGGCGCAGCGGATACTCGTCATCCGGCTCTTCCGCTGGCGGACGATACGGCAAGGCACAGATCTTCGCTTTACCGTCGGGATGCTTGAATTTTTTATCAAGGAAGAGGTGGGGTGTACCTTCGTCGCCTTCCTCTGTACAAGGCCAAAAGACGCCGTTTTGCTTGTCGATTTTTTCATAGGTGATCCCGCTGTAGTCGGCGGTCGCACCTTTAGAAAGACGACGCAGCTCGTCAAAAATATCACGTGGGTTTTTCAGGTGTTCAAAATATTGTCCGCGGCCCATGCGTTTCGCGATCTCGATCTGAATCCACCAGTCCGGCTTGGACTCCGCGTACCATTCCTGTGCCTGTCTGTGACGGATGACGCGTCCTTCGAGGTTGGTCGTCGTCCCATCATCCTCAGCCCATGTCGTCACTGGAAGGATCACGTCTGCATATTCAGCGGATTCAGACATGTAGAAATCGGCACACACCATGAAGTCCAGATTTTTCATAGCGGCACGCACATGATTTTGGTTTGGTGCGCTTACGGCCGGATTGGAGCAAAGCAGATACATGCTGCGAATCGTTTTATCCAGCATCAGCTGGAACATTTCATAGGCGGAGACTCCTTTTTGCGGCATCTCTTCCTCAGGGATTCCCCACAGGCATGCGACTTCACGCACATGCTCCGGATTGTCCATTTTACGGTAGCCTGGCAATTGGTCGGCTTTTTGTCCGTGCTCGCGTCCGCCCTGCCCGTTTCCTTGGCCGGTTAATGTGGCTACGCCGGATTTCGGTCGGCCGATTTTTCCGCTGACCAGCGCCATATTGGTATAGCCGGAGACGTTATCCGTTCCTTTCGATTGTTGTTCGATACCACGGCAAAACAGCACGATTGCTTCCGGAGCTTTCCCATAGAGTTCGGCCGCGCGCACGATTTTTTCAACGGCAATGCCGGTAATTTCACTCACATATTCAGGTGTAAAAGCAGCAACTAGGTCCTTTGTTTCCTCGAAGCCATTTGTATGGTTGCGGATAAATTCTTCATCGATATGACCGTTTTTGATCAGCAGATGTACCATTCCGTTGGCTAATGCCAGATCGGTACCGGGACGCAAATCCAGATGAATGTCAGCACGGCGAGCCAGTGGTGTCTCGCGCGGATCAGCAACAATCAGGTAGCCACCGCGGTTTTGCACCTCCCAGATGCGGAACATGCTGGTCGGGTGGCACTCAGCCGCATTGGACCCGGCGATGAACAAGCAATCGGTCTGATGGATATCCGTCCATGGAACAGTCGAACCGCGGTCAATGCCGAGGCTGCGGTTCAAGCCTGCTGCCGCAGACGACATACAAAAGCGACCATTGTAATCGACATATCTGGTCTGCAAGCCGACTCGGGCAAATTTTCCGGTCAGATAGCATTTTTCATTGGTCATAGACACGCCGGAGTACACGGACAGCGTATCTTTGCCATATGCCGCTTGCAGTTCCTTAAATTTATTGGTTATCAAGGTAAGCGCCTCTTCCCAAGAGACCTCCTCGAAGCCGTCCTGCGTTCCTTTCAGTGATGGATCGCGTCGGACCAGCGGACGTTTAATGCGATCCGGATGATTCACCTGTTGATAGGCGGTTACCCCTTTCGGACACATTTTCCCGAGGTTCACCGGAAAATCGTAGCGAGGTTCCACCCCGATAATGGTATTGGACTGCGTATCGACACGAAGGTTCATCCCGCACTGCATCCCGCAATAGGAGCAATGGGTGCTGACCAATTTTTCGCCTGGGTGCACTTTATTTTCAATTTGCTTTAAAAATTTATCCGTTGGCATGTTGGTTTGCCTCCTTTGCTGGACTCAGATGGGTTGGTTTGCCTGTAAAGCGGAAAATCCGATATTTGCGGCGGCATGGCAGGCATAGCTCGGCCAGGTGGAAGCCTTCCTCCATTTTGAAACGGATCTCATTGGTTTGCAGGACATCGATGACGTCGTGCGACTGTTCGGCCGAGACAAAACCGGTTCCGCAGACTTTACATTTCTTCATTTCCTGCTCGGCGTAGTGCTCACGGTAGTTGCGGGCAAAGACACTCATCGGGCGGAATGGAATGTGGGCAAGCTTCCCAAATGGCAGATATAGCAGGGTGACGATGACCGAGAACTGATGCACGATACTGATGACCGGATGACCGAAGCCATGCAGGAAGATGTTGCTCGCGGTCAGCATCAAACCGGTGATGCTGATGAACAAAAGCAAGTAAAGCGGCATGAGGTCGTAGATGAAGGTTTGCTCCGCTAGCGCTTGAAAATCTTTCATCCGGCGGTAAAGGGCCATGCACACTCCTGCGATGACCATGAATGCCGTAATATTCAGCGCGTTGAAAAACAGATACGCGAGCAAGCCATCCGCTCGAATCGTCATGAGATCAAGTCCCATGAATACGACGGTGTACATCCCGTTGTCCCCCATGGTGAAATACATCCAGCCAAAGACGAGCGGAAAGGTCACAAATGCGGAGAGGATACAGCCCCATCCAAGTAAAATGTGCTGTGTCCAGCGGTACCAACCGCGATTCCAGATAAAGCGGTACGTCACCAGATGCTCCGCAGATGTTTTCGGCGTGCTTCTGCGGAAGATCAGCTTCAAGCCTTTTTTCAAGATGATGTTGGTTGGCGGGCGATCGGCCCAGGCAATGAATCGGTACAAAAATCCCCCTACAAAAACGACGGTGCCGACCATGTAGCCATACAAGGCAAGATCAATATGTGTAAAGAACCGGGATCCTAGGTATGAAGAAAGAAATAACACCAATACAATATAAAAAGCTCGTCGTGCGAATTTGGAAGCAAAAGCGTGTTCCATCTTAGTTAACCTCCTCGATAACCTTGCGGGCTTCTTGTTGATGTCATTCTAGCAATTTTGTTCATTCAGCTTTGTGATTTTTCTCACATGGAAATAGAAAGGAAAATAAGTTACGTCCAAAAGCTGTCACGATTTTTTCCAACAATCTCATGCTATAATAAGAAGAAATTTGAGAACCGGCAGTGAGTCGACCCACGCGGGAGGTGCAGCGATTGATTAAACATTTATCTTTTATTGAGCAGGTATCCCCTGAATTCCTGACTCAGCTGGAACAGCTCGGAACAAAGAAAAAAGTGGCAGTAGGTTCTGTCCTCTATATAGATGGAGAGGAAGCCGACTATTTGTTTTTGCTGGAAAAGGGACAGGTAAAGGTAACCAAAACAACCGTTGACGGAAAAGAATTGACGCTCCAGGTATTTGGCCAAGGGGAGTTGGTCGGATTGGCCGGATTGTTTGAACCAGACGTCTCGTATACGAACACGGCGACGATGCTGGAACCCGGCGAAGTCAGTGCCATTCCGCGGAGTGCGCTGGAGAAACTGCTGATGAACAACGGAGAATACTGTGTTGAATTTTTACGCTGGATGGGCGTCATGAACCGCCGCATGCAATCCAAGTTCCGTGATCTGCTGCTCAATGGAAAAATCGGTGCACTCTACTCCACGCTGATCCGCATGTGCAACACCTACGGTGAAAAGCGGGAAGACGGCATTTATATCAACTTATCCTTAACCAATCGTGACCTCGCCCAGTTCATCGGGCTCACCCGCGAAAGCGTGAATCGCATGCTTTCTGACCTGAAGAAATTGGACGTGATCGAACTATTACCGCAAGGACATCTGTTGATCAAAGACCTGGATTATCTGAAGGAAGCCATTTTCTGTGACGATTGCCCGCCGGAAATCTGCCAGATGTAAAAAAAAAGGCTACGCCAGCTTTGGCGGAGCCTTTTTTTCGTTCAGAAATAATTTTACTGGATTAGGTTGTGCAAACTTGGTGGTGGGGGAAGGGAAGAGAGGGCGGGGCTGCGTTCTTGCCACACCCGCAAGGGGGATTGACTGTCCGGTTCCGCTTCCAAAAACGGCACGTCGCGCAAAAGGTTTCGATGAAGCCTATTCAACCGATGAGGTTGCGCGACAAGCTTGTACCGTTTTTGGAAGCGGAACCTTTGTAGATGTAGCAAAGACTCCGCCCCGTCCCTCTCTTCCCTTCCTCACGTGGCAGATGATAAAGTCGCACGGATGAAAAGAAAAAAGCACGAAGAACGCTTCTTTTCAAGAATTATTCAAAATAAGCCCATTTGTACTGGGCATTGCCGAGTCCAGAAATCACAACCTCTTTCAAGTTTGGCTTTTTGGCATAGACGGTTGTTTTGAAGTAAAAGGGAATGACCGGCATGCCTTCCATCAATATCTGTTCCGCCTCTCGCAGAATGGCTTTGCGTTTATCAGCATCGCCTTCCGTGGACGATTTCACCAAGAGGTCTGTGTAGCGCGGGTCGCTCCAGCCTGTATGGTTATTGCCGCCTTTATCGCGGAAAATCTCCAGAAAATTGATCGGGTCATTGAAATCTCCCGTCCACCCCATGCGCGCCACTTGATAGTTGCCGTTTTTAATATTGTCGTAATAGACGGTCCACTCTTGGTTTTCCAGTTTCACTTCCACTCCCAAATTTTTTCGCCACATATCTTGCACCGCTTGGGCGATTTGGGCTTGCGCTTCATCCGTATTATAGGAGAGCGTGATGGGCGGCAATGCTTCGACACCAGCATAGCCTTCCTCTTTCAAACCTTCTGCCAGCAGCTTCTTGGCAGTCTCGACGTCATGATCTTTGAAAAAGCCCTTTTCGTTTTCCGGAAACATGGACGTGGGCACGACCGCCATCGCAGGTATTTCTCCACCCTGCGTGACATTGTCGACCAGCTCCTGCCGATTGATTGCATAGGCAAAGGCTTTGCGGATTTTCGCATTGGAGAATGGTTTTTGTTCCGTATTAAATTCATACCAATACGTTCCCGCTTTTGGCACGATCTCCAATGTGCCTTTGTCTTTCAAACTGTCCATGGCATCCAACGGAATATTTCCTGCCGGAGCACCCGCCCAATCCAGCTCTCCGCTTTCAAAAAGGCTCAGCTCCGTATTGGCTTCATTGATCATGAGCATCTCGATCGATTCCAGCTTTACATGTTGCGCATCCCAATAATGCTCGTTTTTCTCCAGCATGATTTTGTTTTTATGCTCCCATGCCGTCATCTTGAAGGGACCGTTGGACGTATACAGCTCTCCTGCATTTTCTGCCCATTTGGGATTGTCCTTGGCGATTTTGCTGTTGATTGGGAAATACGTGGTGAAGGCTGTCAATTCCCGAAAAAACGGCGTTGGGTTTTCCAGCTTTACTTCAAGCGTTCGATCGTCCAGCGCTTTGACACCAACATCCTCGACGGAACCTTCTCCCTTGAAGGCTTTTTCCGCATTCTTGATATAAAACAGCTGATACGCATATTCCGAAGCGTTGGCAGGAGTCAGCACCCATTTCCACGCATATTCAAAATCATGAGCGGTTACCGGATCGCCGTTGGACCATTTCGCATTGTCCTGCAAGGTAAACGTATAGGTTAACAGATCCTCCGATACCTTGATGTCTTTCGCCATGGCTTCC
>DASQNU010000037.1:0-4604 GCA_035644815.1 Bathyarchaeia archaeon
ATCTTTAATGACTTGCGCGAGCTGCGCAATCTGGTGGAGCGATACAATCTCATGGAAAGCAAGCTGGACTACTATCGGCAGGAATGGAAAAGAGTGGTCGGCGCCAGGTACACCTTCCACTCGATTTTTGCCGATCATCCGTTAATCAAGGAAGCGATTCAGCTGGCCAAAAAGGTCGCCTCCTCGCGTTCCTCCATCCTGATATTGGGGGAAAGCGGGACGGGTAAAGAACTGTTTGCCCATGCGATACATGCCGACAGCCCGCGAGCGGACGGTCCTTTTATCCGTGTCAACTGCGCCGCTATCCCCAAGGATTTGCTGGAGGCGGAGCTTTTCGGCTTTGAAGAAGGAGCCTTTACAGGTGCGAGAAAAGGAGGAAAGCCCGGCAAAGTGGAGCTGGCACACCGCGGCACGCTGTTTTTGGATGAGATCGGCGATATGCCGCTGGATATGCAAAGCAAGCTGCTGCGCGTGCTGCAGGAAAAAGAAGTGGAACGTATCGGGGCCACTCGTCCCACCCAGGTGGACATTCGGGTGATTGCCGCCACCCACCGTTCACTGGAAACCTTGATCAAAGAAGGGACCTTTCGCGAGGATTTGTACTATCGTCTGCAGGTCTTCACGATCCAGATTCCGCCGCTTCGGGTCCAGGGCAGTTCGATTCTCGCCATGGCCAATCATTTGATCCAAAAGCTGAACAGCGAGCTTTGCACGTCGGTTACCGGAATGAGCCCTCGTGTCGAAGCGATCCTTTTATCACACGGCTGGCCCGGCAATGTGCGTGAGCTGCAAAACGTGCTGGAGCGTGCTGTTCAAGTGGCTGACCATGGCAAGCTGGAACCTGTGCATTTGCCGCCGTATTTACAGGAACGAAAGGTCGTCGTGAATGGAGAAAATGTAACGCTGGATTTAGAGGCGGAACTGGCCAAAACCGAGAAAAGAGTGCTGCTGGCAGCTTTGCAGAGGGCTGGGGGGAATAAAGTAAAAGCCGCCAGTCTGTTAGGGATGCATCGGGCGAGTCTGTATCGGAAGCTGGAGAAGTATGGGATATCCGGTGAATAGCTATGGGTTGGTCCGGTTGACTTGTCAGACAAGCATTCTTACACTCCCTAGCCGTTATACGCTTCCTGCAGCTTGCCAATGTCGATCTTATCCATTTGCAGCATGGCTTTCATGACGTTCTCTGCTTTCCCGGCATCCTGATCCTGCAACATTTCCCCCAGGATCGTCGGTATGATTTGCCATGACACGCCGAATTTGTCCGTCAGCCAACCGCATCGTTGTTTTTGTCCGCCCTCGGAGAGCTTTTCCCAGAGCTCATCGACCTCGTGCTGGGTTTCACAATTGACAAAGAACGATATCGCGGGGGAAAAAGTGAAGTGCGGACCGCCATTTAGCGCCATAAAGGTCTGTCCTTCAAGCTGGAACGTCCCGGACATGACCGCGCCCTTGGGTCCGGGACCCTCTTCTCCATAACGCGTGACACTCTCAATCTTAGAGTTTTTGAAAATGGAGGTGTAAAAGTTCATGGCTTCTTCCGCGTTGCCGTCGAACCAGAGAAATGGGTTGATTTTTTGCATGCTTCTTCGCTCCTCTTCATCATTTTGCTATAGACATAGGTTAGCATGATGAACAAGACGCGGTTTCTTTTCGATTGCTGACTCTTTTTCCTGCGGTTCGTCTCTACTCCGCTATTTCACTTGCGCAATAGAATCCAGGCCTGCGGAAGGACAAACCAAAAGCCTGACACCGGCATGGCGATAGCCCCAGCCAAACTCACCAGTAGAAGCGTCCACCCAAAAGTGGCGGGAGGAGCGATCCCCTGTTTCTTCATGAGCCAATCAGCTGTATGCCCAAGCAATATGAGCAAGAAGCCAGTGATCATAAACCAGAATGCCGCCGCAGCAACGGTCTTGTCACCAACCGTGTTCCACCAGCCATTGGCCACGATCAGTTGAAGCTCCTGTGTGTATATCAAGATACCAATGGCCGTGTGAAGACTCCCGGTGATCATGAGAACGACTCCCATATGGCGTTTGATGCCCTGTACCATACACTCTTCCCCCCGCTTTCTTGTTCTTGCTTTCCCTACTCGCTTGATATCTTGATTTTCCGTGGAGACGGCGGGCCTTGTTCTTCCTCCAACGTGTCAATCACACTGTCAATCACCGAGCGAGACGCGAGCAGCCACTCTTTGACCGCGTTTTTGATATGACGCTCTGGTTCCCGTTGCTCCAAAGCCCGGCTCAATCGCTCCAATCGGGCGAGTCCTTCCTGGATCCTCTCTACCCCAAGTCCGGCATCTCTCACTGTTTCCCCATCCCTTCCTGTTCGCTGATGTGCCGCTTTCCAAAGCGAATGAGTAAACGATCTTCGGCATACCTCGCCCCTGTTACCTGTCTTCCCATCAGGATCCTTGGCAGAATCACCTTTCGTTTGTAAGCTCCTCCTGCATCTACCGTCAATTCATCGCCGGTCTGCGTCAAATCCAGGGACTCTTTGTTCACAAAGGGAATCATCAACTCCAACTGCATCTCGCCATCCTTCTCCTGAATCACTTCCGTTCTGCCGCGATAAAGCATGGCCGCTGGGTCCTGCGTGCCATAAACAGCTTCCGCCAATTCCTCCAAAATAGGCACACCGATCACTTCTTTTTGCATCATGGGTGCTTTCAGGATGGGGAGCGGTTGGAAGTTGGCGACGATTTCTTCCTCATACTTCTTTTGCATCTCTCGCCAATGGGCAAAGAACCCTGTTCCCGCTTCTTCAGGAAGCACCCGATTGACGATGACCGCGTCGGTGTTGAACCCAAACAGGTTCAAATACGTAAAGGACCTCTTTGCTTCCGCCAACACCATTTTTTCCGGATTCAATACCAGCCTCACGGATGTAATTTCCGGATTCAAAACGATCCGCTGCATGTCCTCCAAGCCGCGTGCCAGCTGCTCCACACTGTCCAAGACGTCATCGGAAGGCAGCTCTATCGTGTTTACCAGCTTTGCCACGGGTCGAACCAGCTTGATAAGCCTGCGTTCTGTCGGGAAAATTTTCTCCAGCCACCAATTCAATACGTTCGGATAACTGAGCAAACGGAGCGTCTCCCCAGTCGGAGCACAATCCACGACCAACACATCGTATTGTCCGCTTTGCGCATGCTCCTTGATCTGCAGCAGGCTGAACAGCTCCTCCATACCGGGGAACACCAGCATTTCCTCCGTGGTGATATCCTTGAGCTGCGCTTTGTCCAGGAGTGTTGTCAGCCAGCCTTGAACTGTCCCCCAATTCCGTTCGGTTTCCCGCAAGCTATTGACCTCTTGCCCCCACAAGTTTTCGCTGATCAAGACTGGATCCGGGCCGATCGGTACTGCCAGCGAATCGGACAGACTATGCGCCGCATCGGTGCTGAGAATCAGCGTCCGCTTCCCTTCGCTCGCCAGCTTGACTGCCGTCCCCGCCGCTACACTCGTTTTTCCTACGCCGCCTTTACCCGTGAAGATGATGATTCTCATAAAAAACCGCTCCTTTTAGTACGATTTCGTAGTAATTGTCCAAAAAAGAACCCGGTTTGAAACCGGTTATTCTTCTATCTGGATTTTGACTGGACGCGCCTTCGTCTCGCGAGACCTTCCTGCTCCCCCATCCTGGAACACCTTGGCTGCCTTGATCATTAGCGTAGTGAATTGCTCCATTTCCTCCGGAGTAAATGCCTCTTCCAGTCTTCCCAGCATGGCCAGCATGATCTGCTCGGACTCTTTCGCCAGGTGCCTGCCTTGCTGGGTCAGTGTGACCAACTTTACCCGCTGGTCTTGTGCAGAAGTAGCCCGCGCAATATACCCTTTTCGCTCAAGCCGCTTTGCGATGCTGGTCATCGAGCTCAGAGGTGCCCCCATTTCGGACGCGAGCTCGGACATGGTCAAGTCACCGTGCAAGTGCAAAATTAATAGCGTCGACAGGTCGGAACGAGTTAATTTTTCCTCCACTTGGTGCATATCGGACATCAAAGCGAATGGACGCAAACCGGCTTTCAGAAAGAGGTCGTATAGTTGCTGCATACCGGCGGACTCCTTTTTAGTACGATATCGTAGTAATTTCCTTATGCGCTCATTTTAATACGAGTTCGTAGTAATGTCAATACGGCTCTATACGCCCTTTTTGCCCTTTTCCATAAACAATGGAATCAACAAATACAATCCGTAGGCAAACGCCATCCAAATGGTGAAGGCAAGCAGCTGCTCACTGGACAGATGGGGAAAAAGCACATTCCGATTCCACAGCACGCATGCATCGATCAGTAAACCAACTGCGCTGCCGATCTGCCCCAGCCTCACCACAGCGTATGGACTCGGGTCCAATTTTCGAAAGACGAGAAATACCCCGTATAAAACCATACACGTTGCCGCTTCCAGCAAGGCAAACCGCAGCAAGAAGCTCTGTTCATACGGATCGACTAACACCATACTGCCAAAAAAGACGAAGAATACAGTCGCTCCCAACCAGATCAGGATCGAAAACAGCAAGGTTACTCCCCATTTCTCTGAAAACATGCAGACCACTCCTTTCTTTTCTTTGACAGCAAGCTATTCCGACTGCGGCTTTTGCAATAA
>DASQNU010000038.1:0-8419 GCA_035644815.1 Bathyarchaeia archaeon
TGCAGCATCGCCATTGGAAGCCGGACGATTTTTCCCGCATGATGGCCAATGGTGACGATCAAGATGATATCTGTGTAGTCGTGGCAGATCTTCACGGGGAAAACAGGGGAATTACCATTTAATCGAAAATAATCGGTGCCAGACCGAAGTTTTGCGTTCTTTTTCCTTTGCCTGCGCCACATACATTTTTGCTTCCAAAATGTCAGACATCAACCGTGTTAGCCGGCGATCGCGCTCTTTCAAACTAGTCTCAATGTATTGCTCTTGCTGCTCCACTTTCGCAAGCAGCTGTTGGTTGAACTGCTCCTGATGGGACACATGCTCGGCTAACGCATTTACCTTTTGCTCTAAGCGATGGACCTGCTCCAGGGACGATGTGGGGACTGGCTTCGGTATCGGCGATAGGGCAGCGTGTTCCCTGCGTGGCATCTCTCGCCGGATGGCTCGATTTGTCACGTTGGCAACGGCCAGCTCCAGCTGCATGGACTGTGATCGGCAAAGCTCCTTGATTTCAAAAAGAAGGGCAATGTCCTTTTGTCTGTATTCCCTTCCATTTTGCGCATTTCGCAGGAAGACATGGCCATGCTGCTCCAGAAGCAAGCTCCATTTCCGCAAAGTGCTGATTCCGATTTCCAACGAATCGGCAGCCTCTTTACATGTGAAGGTTTTCTCCTTGGCAACCAGATCAATGACAAGTGCTTCGCGCATCCGATTCCCTCCCTTTGTTTTCCGTTTTGTCTATATGGTAGCCATTTCGGTGAGCGGTAGGTAAATTCCTTTTTGAAATGTCCGACACTTTCTGGGGGGATTCGTGTCAACCAGCATGATCTCGCTGTTGGGACTTGAAAAACGTGCAGCATTTTTGAGGGATTTGTTGGAAATTGCTTGAACTGTGACCCCGGTCACACCAGTTCCCTTGACACATGTGATACCATACTATCTATCAAGAGCATGAACTTCTCGCGAGGAACGCAGTTTTTATCGCATCAGGAGGTGTCCCATGAATCCGATGACTGGTACGACCATGTACGAATTAGTCGGTGGAGAGAATACCATAAATCGTTTGGTCGAAGCCTTTTATCCAAAAGTATATGCCGACCCCGATCTGAAGCCGTTGTTCCCGGACGGCGTAGACGAGATCATGAGAAAGCAGCGGATGTTCATGACGCAATTTTTGGGAGGTCCGCCGTTATATAGTGAAGAATTCGGTCCCCCCGCGATGCGCCAGCGTCATTTGCCATTCGCTGTGACTCCGCGCCGCGCCAAAGCATGGCTGCGATGCATGCGGGAAGCGATGGATGAAATCGGTCTGGAAGGAATCCCGAGACAGTTGTTTTATGATCGACTGGAGCAAGTCGCTCAGATCATGATCAATACACCGGATCAACCCGACAGTGATAGCCAATGAATGATTTCCCGGCCTGATTGCCTGAAAAGCAAATGGCCGGGATTTTCTTTTTCTCTTGCCAGCAAGGGTATAATGGGGACAGTGAATTCAATCGGCAGGAAAAAAGGAATGAGCGCAAAGTGGCCTTCGGGATTAACAGAAAAGAGTTGGAAGCATGGAAGAAACGAGTCAGCGAAGGGGAAATCGCTTTTTTGACCCATTTTTGGTCCGATCCTCGCTTTCCCGGCATCCGTACGGTGACAAAGGTAGGCTGCGCCGATCTGGAGCTTTTGACCGCATGGTGTGTGAAAAACGGGTTGAACCCGAAATATATTCATCATCGCGAAGAGTTCCCTCATTTTGATCTAATCGGGGAAAAACAAAAGGAAATCCTGCAAAAGGAAAGACAGTGGGACCAGCTGACACGGTTTCGATTAGTAGACGGCAGAGAAACAGAAAGTGCAGACTTCAACTAAAAGCAGCGGTAAGCTAGGAAGAGAGAGGAAAATCCTAGCTTACCGCTGTTTAGTATGCTGCTGTTTATCGACATGTTGGAATACTTTTCGATCGGCAGCTGGTAGAGATGCTCGAAAAACGTTGTTACTCCAAAAACGCTTCCAGCGCCTCCACGTCCAGAATCGTGATCCGCTTCCGATCAATGGAGATCATCTCCTCTTTTTTCAACTGGTTAAACAGCCGGTTCACCGTCTCGCGCGTGCTGCCGACCATATTCGCAAATTCCTGGTGGGTAAGCGGAATGTCGATCTGGATGGCATTGCCGTTTTTCTTGCCATGCTCATGGGCGATTCGCAGCAGGATGGAGATAATCCGGTAGTTAATATCGTGAACGGAAAATGCCTGCAGTTTATGCTGCAGCTCCAGAATTTTGCTGCCCAATACCCGCATCACCTTGATGGAAATCGAAGGAACTTCCAACAAGGTTTGCTCGAATAACTGAATCGGTATGGCAATGAGCTCAGCCGCTTCCACGACCTCAGCAGTGGCTGGATAGGGAGACTGATCAAAGAACCCGACATGGGGAAACATATCCCCCTTTTTGAGAAAGTTGACGATTTGCTCGTTGCCGTTAATATCGGTTTTGTATATTTTGATGATTCCTTCCTGTATGAAGAAGACGGCCGTTCGTTCTTCTCCCTCCATGAATACATTCGCTTTTCGTTGGTAGGTATGGGGGATGGCAATTTGGAGTATTTTATCGAACTCCCGCTCATCCAGCTCTCGAAACAACGGGATTTTCCGTAATATCGATTCCATAGGCGACACATCCCATCTTTTGTACTTACGCTATCTTAGCTCATCATCCGACGAAGCAGGTGTGACGGATGTCACTTCGAACCGATCGCCGCGTGTAGTAGGGTGGGAAATGACCAGAAATTCCACATCCTGCTCATGGTCATTTCGTGCTTGATGAGCGATGCCCTCTCCCCAGATGTAATGCTCAGCTACATGTTTACTTGTTTTCATCCGATTTTTTCCGCTCTTTTTTTCTACCACCATACCATAATGTCCAGCAGATTGGTTAGGCACTGCTGCGATATCATGATCATGAAGAAAGAGAGGGCGAATGTTCGTCCTCTCTTTTGACCACCTAGAGCCCTTCCACCAAACGCGGAACGCGGGCCGCTACCTGCTTGTACAATTCTTCCTCGCTGATCGTGAGGAGCTGTTTGTTGCGCATGAGAATCCGTCCATCGACGATCGTGGTGTCAACATCGGCACCAGTAGCGCTGTACGCGAGCAAGGTGTACAGATCATGCACCGGCTGCAGGTGCGGCTTTTGCAGGTCGATCAAGATCAAATCGGCCTGTTTCCCAATCTCCAGCGTTCCGACCTGATGATCGATGCCCAGCAGTTTAGCGCTTTCGATTGTTGCCATTTGCAGGGCACGCTTGGCTGGCAGGCGAGTTGGATCACCGTAATCCAGCTTTTGCAGCCAGCTGGCAGCCTTGATCTCGGCAAACATATCCAGTGTCGTGGCGCTTCCGGCTCCGTCCGTACCCAAGCCAACCGTAATGCCTTGTTGCTCCATGTCCGTGATAGGAGCGATCCCGCAGCCCAGCTTCAGATTGCTGATTGGATTGTGGGCGATGCCTCCTCGCATGCCTTTCAAGTAGCCGATATCCCGGCGATTCAGATGAACGCTATGCGCCAAAAGCACATGTGTATGGTCAAATAGGCCCAGATGGTACAAATATTCGGTCGGTGTCTGTCCGTATTTCTCCCTGATTTTGACGAGCTCTTCTTTTGTCTCCGCCAGATGGATATGGAGCGGTACCTGGCGTTTGCGGGCCAGCTCGATGACCTCGCGCAAAGGCTCGGGTGGGCAGGTATAGGGAGCGTGCGGACCAAACATCGTGGTAATCCGACCGTTTGCAGCCCCTGACCATTTGTCGACCAGATCGATGGCTTCCTGCATCCGGCGTCCGCCGTCATCTTCGAAAAAAACGAGCCCTCTGGTCAGGGAAGCGCGCATGCCGTTTTCTTGAATCGCGGTGGCGATCTCGTTCATATGGATGTACATATCGGCGAAAGCGGTCGTCCCAGAGCGAATCATCTCGGCCATGGCCAGCTGTGAGCCCCAGTAAATATCTTCTTCAGTCATCCGTGCTTCGGCAGGCAGCATCTTTTTTTCCAACCAGTCCATTAGGATCAAGTCATCGGAAAAGCCGCGCAAAAGCGACATCGGGGTATGGTTGTGGGCATTGATCAGTCCCGGCATCGCTGCCATGCCCTTCGCCTGGATAACCTCATCGGCTTCCATGGTGAGCGCCGGTCCCATCGCGGTGATTTTTCCGTCACGTATGAACAGATCGCCAACCATAGGCTCGTCTGCCTCTGTCATGGTGAGAACGGTACAATCCTTGATCAAGATGCTTTTCATCGAATCACTCCTACAAACAAAATGGTGTTTGCTAAGGAGTGTAAGCCTTGACGCAACGGCAATGTCAATTCGTTTTAAGAATCCGCAGATTGCTTTTCCAGCCAGAGCGACATAATCGATCCTTCCTGAAAGGTAGAGAAAAAGGTCAGCGCGTATTCGCCGATCGGGTAATAGAGCAAATACTCGCTATGTGTCGCGCTTTCTTCCTCCCACTTAGGTCTACCAAGGATGCGGCGCACGTCCTCTGTACGCAACACTCCGATCATTTTCGCGGAAAGGTCAAAGATGGCCGCTTGATCGTGCTGATCATACAGGACGGAACAGGTACAGCTTTGATAGGCGAAAAATTTACCGCCCTCATAGAAATAGGAATCGAAAGGCTTGCCCCATGCTCGTTCGATTTGCTGGCGGGTGCTGCCTAAAGAGAACGAAATCGCTTTGACACGGCCTTCCTTGGCAAGAGTCAGCATTTGCTTGTCCACGATGCCAGGGTTTCTTTGTTGCGTCGAGAGTATGGCTGCCCGATAAGCAGGATTCCAATCGACCTGCACCGCCAGAGCTTGGCCGACAGCTCGCAGCGGGATGAGCAGTTCACCCTTGGCCAGTTCAGGGGCAACCTCCAACGCGACTTTTTTTCCATTTATATGTGCGACGGGAACGCCTGCTGTCAATTGGATACGTTGCCCGCCTTTGCTGATGGTCACGGTATTCCATTGAGGATCATGCACGGCACTGGCACCGATGGAGGAAATGAATGCAGGGGCTTGTACCAGCAACCGATCTTTTACGATTTTGTAGGAAAAGCTGGGTTCATAGCCAAGCACGCTGGCGTCGACTTCGATATGAACAGGCTTGGTCTCTTCCGCGGAGACAGGTTGTCCATGAGTGGCCAAGTAAAGGAATGAAGCAAAAAGAAAGACGGTAAACAGACGAAGCAGGCTCATGAAATGCTCCCCCTCACATTGATGTGCTTGTTTACTATCAACATATGTAGGAAAAGCCCAGATTTGAATCGGAAAAGCAAAAAAGTATACGAAATTTTCGCAAAACGGTCCGCGTAACAAAATTTGGCGAATAATCTTGGCTGAACGAAATATTATTTCGTAAACAGCCTATTCTTTTCGCGAAAGCGGTGTCCGTGCAATGAATGGAGGACTTATCAGCCTGCAGACCATGTTGGAAGAACTCAAGCCATCCGAGAAAAGGGTAGCGTCCTATATTTTGGCTCATCCGGAAAAGGTGGTGCAGCTGTCCGTACAGAAGCTGGCTGAATTAAGCGGCGTTTCCGAGGCTACGGTGATACGCCTGACCCGATCGCTCGGAATGAAAGGATACCAGGAAATGAAGCTGCGGATCGCCGGGGATTTGACGATCCAGGCCGCGTCGAGCGGAAGCTATCAGGACATTATGATGCAAGGAAGCATGGAAGCGTTGATTCAATCGGTCAGCCGCAATAACATCCAGTCCATTCAGGACACCATCTCGGTTTTATCTGTAGAAGAAGTGCAGCGGGCAGCAGATGCGCTCTCACACGCCAGAAAAATTGACGTATATGGAGTGGGGGCATCCGCGGTCATCGCCGCAGACATCAGACAGAAGCTCTCGCGAATCAACATGTGGTGTGAAGCCCACTCCGATTTCCACGCACAGCTGACTTCAGCGGTGAGTTTGACTGATAAAGACGCAGCGATCGGAATTTCTTACTCCGGACAGACAGAGGATGTGATCCAGTCGCTGACAGAGGCCAAAAAGCAAGGAGCCACAGTGATCAGCCTAACCAAGTTTGGCCAGTCACCCGTCGCGGACTTGGCAGATATCCGGCTGTTTACCAGCACCGTAGAAAAAAGCATTCGCAGCGGTGCGATGGCATCACGGATCGCTCAGTTGAATGTGATTGACATCCTGTTTATCGCGCTGGTGCGTAACAAGCATGAGTCGATCATTCCGGTATTGGAAAAGACGAGAGGAGCTGTAAGCCGCACGAAGCGTTCCTGACGGAGGGGAAAAGATGTGGAGCAAGTCATCGAGCAATTGCAAAGCTGGATCCGCTCAAACATGATTCCGGGCGCCTCCTTGCGTGTGCTTCATCAAGGGGACTTACGCTGCACCCTCGATAGTGGCGTTACCAATCTGGCAGATCCTCAGCCGATTGATGCACGTACCTTATTTGATCTCGCTTCCTTGACCAAGGTCGTTGCTACGCTGCCTGCAATTTTGCGCTTGATGCAGGCAGGAGAGCTACGATTGACTGATACACTGGAACGATTTTTCCCAGATTGTCCACCGGAAAAACAGCTGATCACCATTGAGCAGTTGTTGCTGCATACATCCGGTCTTCCCGCAGACTTGCCGGATAAAAGGCGGAACGGACACTTGCAGCTTCCCGAGGGCATTTTTCAACAAGAGATGTTGAATCCCCCGGGATCGAAGGTTGTATACAGCGATCTCGGCATGATCCTGCTTGGTCTGATCTTAGAGAAAGTAACCGATCAATCCTTGGCGCACTTTGTCAAAGAATCGATACATACGCCATTAGGGATGCACCATACATGCTATCGCCCGGACCATGAGCAACTTTCAGTTGGCATCGCCGCCACAGAATATTGCCACCTCCAAGGAGGTTATCTGCAAGGGGTGGTGCACGATGAAAAGGCTCATCGGATGGGAGGGGTTGCTGGACATGCCGGCTTATTTGCAACGGCAGATGATCTAATTCGCTATGTCCGGTGCTGGCTCTATGGAGAGGGGGAGCTGATCAGCTCGCAATGGAGGGAGTGCGCGACACGCTGCCACACCGATGGAGCCGGCGGACATCGGGGGCTTGGCTGGGAGCGCAATCATGGAGGAGAGCCGACTAGCTGCGGCAGCCTGTTTAGTCAGGCGAGCTATGGACATACCGGATTCACTGGCACCAGCATCTGGATCGATCCGAAGCAGGATGTTGCCGTCATATGGTTGACCAATGCGGTGCACTTGGGGCGGGATCACAAGCTCAGAACATTCAGACCGCTGCTGCATGATGAGGTGATGAAAGCGCTTGGATTCGGGTCCATTCGGTGATGAGCTGGGTGGATGAATAAAAGGGGGATGAAAAGGATGAAAAAACGTGGACTTCAAGTTTTTACGTCGATGGCATTTGCGGCCTCTTTGTTATTATCAGCATGCTCCGGTTCCGGTTCAGAGACTGCCACACCGAGTGGAGAGGCACCACAGGAGCAAAGTCCTGCAGCAGAGCAGGTTGTACTGGAGATGCATAGCTGGCGAGTGGAAGATACAGCTGGTTATGAAAAAATCATCCAGGCCTTTGAGAAGGAGAATCCGGGGATCAAAATCAATTTTAAACCGTTCAAAGCGACGGAGTACAACACCATTTTGAATACGGCACTCCAAAGCGACAGCGGTCCGGATATTCTCCAGCTGCGTCCGTACGCTACAGGTATCGCTCTGGCCGATGCAGGCTACCTGGAGCCGCTGGATGGGGTGAAAGGATTGGAGCAATTCCCAAAAGATTTCTTGGCAGCTTCCACTGGCAAGGATGGAAAAGTATACGGCGTCCCACTTTCAGTCAATTCCACTCAAATCTATTACAACAAGGAGCTGTTTGAACAGAACGGGTTGCAAGAGCCAAAAAGCTGGGATGAGCTGATTCAAATTTCCAAGACCCTGCAAGAAAAAGGAGTTACGCCTTTTGCTTTTGGTTCCAAAGAGGGCTGGCTGCTGTCTTTAAGCCACGGAGTGGTCGCTCCAGGTGCATACAATGGCAATGGTTTTGTAGAGAAGCTGCTAACAGGGGAGACCAACCTGACTTCTCCGGAATTTTTGCGCTCCGTTCAGCGCATGAAGGAGCTCACGCCTTATTTCCCGGAAAATTTTACTGGTCTTGAACTGACGGATATGCGCGCACTGTTCGCAACCGGAAAGGCCGCGATGTTTATCAATGGCTCGTTTGAATTGGAAGGGATTCGCCAATTGAATCCCGAGCTGAAGATCGATTTCTTCCCGATGCCAACCGATGATGGCAAGCAAGTCATCACGACATGGGTGGACGGCTCGTACGGGGTCAATGCGAAATCGAAGCACAAGGCGGAGGCGCTCAAATTCATGGAGTTCATGACGACCAAAACGTTCGG
>DASQNU010000039.1:0-5098 GCA_035644815.1 Bathyarchaeia archaeon
GCGCATCCACCCACTGCCCGCGAATATAATTTTTCATCGTATGATGGAGAGTCTTTTCCATGACGCCATCCCCTTGCTCGAAGTATAATGGATATCACACTCCTATTTTATCTGAAGATTTGCACATCAATCACCAGACACCTTGTCACAACTTCCACAGCTTTCATCTTACAACTTGTATGAAAAAAGGATGAATGATGGTCATGAAAACCGAATGGAGATTAACCGTTGCCGATGTGTTGGAAAGGCCTTTGTTCCAGCACGCGGAGGTGATTGCGGGCAAAAAGGGACTGCATCGGCCGATACGCTGGGTACATATTTTGGAGGAAGCGGAGAACGGGCATTTTTTGAACGGGGGCGAATTGATTTTAGCCACGGGTCTAGGCTTTGGACAGGACGCGTACAAAAGGCGCTCCTACCTGGCTGAATTGATTCAACGCAAGGCAGTTGGCGTATGCATCGAAATCGGTGTGTATGTAGAAGAAATCTCTCCTGAATTACGCGATCTTGCGGATGAGCATGACTTTCCGGTGATCGTGTTTCATCAACCCGTCCGCTTTGTGGATATCACGCTTGATCTGCACGAACGGATCGTGAACGCACAGATGGCAGCTCTTCGTGATCTCGAATCCTATAACCGCGGCTTGCAGAAGCTGAGCTTACAGACTCAGACAATCGGCAAGCTGATGCAGCATTTTCACAGCAGCGTGGAGCGGCAAACATTTTATTTGCCTTACGACCAGCCTTCTAGCGTGATCTATTTTCCTGCCATCCCCGCTTCCCAGCTACGGGAAATGAACGGTCTGCTGCAGGAGCATCTGCTTTCATCTGTCGATAACCGTTCACCAGGCATAAGCAACGACATTTATCTATCCCCTCAAAGGCGTATCCTGTATCAGCCTATTCAGATGATGGGTCATATCCTCGCATATGTAGGACTCATTTGTGAGGATGTGCCCGAGCAAGGTATCGATGATTTTCTCCTGCTCAAAATGGACTATACCGCGAATGCGCTGGCGCAAATATTGATGCGCAAGCTGTTTGCCGAGGAAAGAGCATTGGAAAATGAGCAAAAAATAGTGGAGGAAATGCTTACGGGGACAAACCTCAGCGAAGAGCAGCTTCGTTCCACT
Organism: Bathyarchaeia archaeon; assembly: GCA_035644815.1. Lineage (GTDB taxonomy): Bacteria > Bacillota > Bacilli > Brevibacillales > Brevibacillaceae > Brevibacillus_F. Next base: position 1,134 of record DASQNU010000039.1, read on the forward strand.
CTCGGCATTCGCTTGCATCAAACGTGCCTGTATTATGCCATCGTCATGCAGCTAGAGGCTGAACAGAAAAGCGCACAGGAAGCGGATGACGTGACCTTTCCTGAATTATTCAGTTTGTTTCGATCCATACTAGCTCATCACCATTATCGGATGCTTTTGATGGATAGAGGCACGCGGCTCTACATGGTGGTCATTTCCCAACTGCAATCGAAACAAGCACGCATGCATCTGGAAAAGGCGATTTCCGAAATGAAACAAGCATGTGAAAGACTGCTGCCCCCGACTGGGAATCTGTCGATCGGCATTAGCCTGCAAGCCAGTCAGTTTGCGCTGGCCATCCGCCACTTTCAGGAAGCGGAGCAGGTGTTGCAATACCAAGAAAAACTTGGCAGCCCCTTCTTTGCGGATCTCGGCATCTTTCGGTTGTTTGCACATATTCCGCAAGAACAGGTACTCATGCCATTTATCACGGATTACATCGGGCCGCTTATTCGCTATGATCAGGAAAACGGGAGTCAATTACTCGATACGCTGCGATGCTATCTCGAGCAAAACATGGCGAAGCAAGAAACAGCGGATCGGCTCTATATCCATCGCCAGACCTTGTATCACCGTCTCGAAAAAATGAAGGATCTGCTCGGTGCGGATTTTGCCCGCCCCCAGCACCGCCTTTGTCTGGAGATTGCGTTGCGCGCTTACGATTCACTTACACTGCAAAAAAAGAATGACAGAACGGATTAGTCCTGCCATACCTTTGCAAAATCTTCCCATTGCAGTTCCCGCAGCATCTCTACGGTAAGTTGCTCAGGAGCGCTGTTGGCTAAGCGGAGCGCTTGATTTTGAATCGCTTCCTGAACCAAATTTTTGATCGCACGGGCATTCCCTGACAGATGTCCGCTTTCTTGCTGGACGCGCAGTCCTTCCTCTACTTTTTCGCGGACTCCATGGGCCAATTGATACTGTGCATGGCGCAAGGAAAGCTCCAAAATAGCGAGAAGCTCCTCGGTACTGTAGTCTGGGAACAGAAACAGCTTCTTAAACCGGGAGGCAAGGCCGGGATTACTCGCGATCAGGTGTTGCATTTCAGCTGGATATCCTGCCAGAATTACCACCAGATTCTCCTGATGTCGGGTCATTTCATCCACCAGGGTGTTGATCGCTTCTTGTCCGAAATCATTTTCACTTGACGAGAGCAGCGAATACGCCTCATCAATGAACAAGACACCTCCCAGGGCGTCGCGGATCATACGCTTGGTCTGAATTGCCGTTTGTCCCACGTATCCAGCCACCAGATCGGCCCGGCTGACAGTCACCAAATGCCCTCTCTTTAAATAACCTGTTTCGCGCAAGATGGACGCATAATATCGCGCTACCGTTGACTTTCCTGTACCTGCATTCCCTACAAACAAAGCATGCAGCTCGATAGGCATCGCTGGTAATCCCATGTCCATCCGTCTTCGTTGAATGGAAAGGAAAGCCGCTACTTTTTTGATTTCTGCTTTTAATTCGGTCAGTCCGACCATCTCTTCTAACTGTTCGGTATCTTCGCTGTCCATTTTCTGTTGATCCGGTTGCAGGACGTCATCCGGATACAAGATGGTAAAGTCGTCAATGGACAGCTTCTCTTTTTCTTTGACGCGCTGTCCCTTGGCAAAAATTGCATCCAAGATCATGTTCTTGATCGTACGCGCATTGCCGAACGTTTCATCTACCTTCGCTCGTTCAATTTGCTGGCGCAAGGCGATTTTGGTCTCCGGCAATAAGGAAAAATCGTTGCGCTGGGCCACTTGTTCAGCGATAGCGATCAATTCTTCCTCAGAATAATTAGGCAGGGTAAAATAACCGCTTTCCGGAAAACGGCTGCGTAAACCCGGATTGGCATGTAAGAACGACCGCATTTCTTCCGGGTACCCCGCAAGGATCACTACGAATTTTCCTGCGTATTCGCCGCTCGTCATCGCAGCCACCATTGTATCAATGACTACCTGTCCATAGTCGCTGCCGCTGGCGTCTTCTCTTTTAAGACTATAGGCCTCGTCAATAAAGAGAACACCGCCCAAAGCTCGTTGAATTGCCTCCATCGTCCGTTGCTCGGTCTGCCCGACATATCCCCCCACCAGCTGCGAGCGGTCGACCTCTACCATGTGCCCCACGTCCAGTAAGCCGAGTTCTCGGTACAGCCTGGCGATAAGCCGCGCGAGCGTGGTTTTGCCCGTCCCTGGATTCCCCATCAAGACTAGGTGAAGCTCCGGTTGGTCCTGTAACACCCAGCCCTCTTCCCTGCGGATCTGCTGATAGTGGTGAAAATCCGCCAGTTGTTTCACCCGTCTTTTGATATCCTCCAGGCCAATCAACACTTCGATTTCCTGTATAGCCGATGGTTGCTTGTCCTCCTCCTCCTCAGACACCTGCCATAGGGCGCTAATGTCCTTTTCCTGCTCCTGTAAGCGGCGGATCACGTCTTGCAGCTGAGTCAACAAGGCCGTCGAATAAAACATCCCTTGTAACGATTCCGCATAGTCCTCTGCACTTTTTCGCAATTCCACAAGCAATTGCAGCCGCTCTTGGAACAGAGACTGCCCAGCAGCCAGCTTCTGCTCTTGATCATAGATACCTGCCACTCTTGCTGCTTCCAGCGCAAATGGAAGCATTTCCAACCAGGTCTCCAACTGTTCCATCTCTGTGACCACACGCTGCTGCAATTGTTCGAGCTGCTTGCGTTTCGATACGGCATTATCGGTTTCCCGGATCTTCGGATATTCACTCGGCTGTGCCTCATGACGCAACCGTTCCATGTAAAGCTGTACCATCAATTGGGCTGCAAATGGATACTGCGGATCAAGCTTGCGCGCCTTGCTTACCCATTCCTCCGCCTGAGCCTGTCCCTTTGGTCTCTGCAGTCTTTTCGCTGCTAAAAAGGTTAACAGCGTCGCTTCCGCCTCCTGCTTGCCCTTTTCCTCGAGCTCTGTTTGCACTTCTATCATCGATAACCACCTGATCAATTCCGCTTCCGACAGTGTTGACAATTCAGGTGGATGTTCTCGCCATTCTTGGATCAATGGCAGCCAATCTGGCAATGGCTGTTGCATATACACTCCTCCAACCTTTCTTCCACACCAGTTGTATCACGTTTTGCGGGGAAAGGAAAGGGTGCTGCATGGTTTCACGGTAGCCGTCAAAAAAGCTGATCCCCCTAACACTCATCCTGGGATCAGCTTTTTGACGTACAGGATTACAGGTTCACGTTGCCCATTTCGACATCTGCCTTTAAGTGGGCTAGCGCAGCGGGAAACACCTCATTTTCCGTTTCAGCCGCTATCTTATACATCGTGATAACTTTTTCACCACTTCTCACTTGCACATTGTACTGTGAATCGCCGTCGTAAGTCGTCGCAAAATTGATCTCACGCCCGTTTACATTCATATTACGTTCCATGCGCTTCACCTCCTTTGGGTAGTTTTCCCCCGTAAAACAAAAAACAACCGCAACTGACACATTCGTGCGAGTTGCGGCGAATATTGCGCTTCCCCTGGAAATAACGTATTCGTCACACCGGCGAGAAAGCGGTAAGATCCGTTTGTTGCTGCAGCTGTCTGCCGTCTGGAAGCAACACAACCAGTTGTCCGGTTTGCTGCCCATCCGGATTCCATTTGAATTGAAAGCGATACTTTACGGATTCCTCCGCATCAATGAGTGCTTCCAGCATCTCTCGGAGGGTTTCTGGCAATAAGGGAACCGCCATATGTTCATCCTCCGTACTCGGAAGGGACAAAAGCTTGGATGCATCCTCGAAATAAAGCACGGTGTCCAGCAGTAATGAAATCTGTCTTTTGCTTAGCTCGGACCAAAATGAATCAAACATCTCTTCCATGTTCACTCACTCATCCTTTTTCTTACTGGCATCGTCGAATAAACCAATCTGTTCAACTGGTGCTTCATCATGGGGTGAATGAGGAGCTTCTTT
>DASQNU010000040.1:0-4481 GCA_035644815.1 Bathyarchaeia archaeon
CACCTTTCTTAAAAAAGAAGACATACGTTCTTATTTTGACATAGATTAGGCTAGGATGCTAGTTAATCAGAAGCAAAAAGACTGCCGACATTTTCGCTGCCGGCAGCCTGCTTTATTCCTTTATTTTTTCGCTTGTTTTAAGAGAAGCTGCATGGACATCACACGCACTGCATGCATGATGGTTTTGGTTTCTTCCACATCCAGCTCATTCATCATTTTTTCTTCCTGCTCATTCAGGTAACTTTCTACCCACATTGGATCCAGCATCTTGTTGTTCGGCACAATCGTTCCTCCTAGGCACGTAGTTAATCCCTCTTTTTGTTTATCGACATTTCATTCTGAGGCTGAACGGCCAAATGGAGGAAAGCCACTCAAGCGTTTCCAGTCTTTCCTGATATTTTCCTGTATAACCTTTCGCTAGCAGTTCCCTTCACCCTTTGTGCAGCGCTTGAAGTGAATCTCCTGTTCTGGACTTTCTCTGTTTTAATAGGCTGAACGTTACAACACTACCGATGACCGCAATGGCAGCAATCAGGTAGAAGGCAATCTGTATCGCTCCATTAAGAGCGGCAGGTTGGAGCTCTTCCAATGTAGCATTCGTCCCCAAGTGTGCTGTGATCAATGCCATAAGCACGGCCAACCCGATAGAGCCTCCCATTTGCTGCCCAGTCGAGACGATCGCGGAGGCGACTCCTTGTTCAAGCACGTCAATTCCTGTAGAAGCAGCAATATACATCGTTGTAAAGACAAGTGCCTGACCGAGGCCTGCAATCACCGTCCCAGGAATGATCCCCCAAGCGGCCCCCGTTTCAGACAGTTGGGCTAGGAGAAGAAAACCGATCGCCCCAAGGCCCATACCGCTGGCAATCGTTCCGGAAACACCGATGGATGTAACCAATCGATTGACGAGTCTCGCACCTACAAAGGCACTGATGGTCAGCGGCAAAAAGCTCAATCCCGACTGTATCGCCGTAAAATGAAGCACTTCCTGTGTGTACAGCGTCAGGAAATAGTACAATGTACCGAAAGATGCGGAGAATAGTGCTGCGGAAAGCGTGGCCCCCACCAAACTGCGGATGCGAAACAACCGAAACGGAAGCAATGGGTTCTTTGTTCGGACTTCAATGACAACAAACAACAGCAGCAAAGCAACACCCACCAGACCGGGAATGATCGTGCTTGTTTGCAGCCATCCTTCCGCCGGCGATTGGATCAGATAATAGACGATGAGAATCATCCCGAGCGTCACAGAAAAAGCTCCAGCAAGATCGTAATGATGCGTTTTCGATTGGCTGCTGCTTTCCATCAGAACAAACGGAGCCAAAATCATAACGAACAGGGCAATCGGCACATTCACGAGAAACGTCGATTCCCATCCGATGTAACTCGTTAACCCCCCACCCAGCAACAAGCCGAGTGACAAGCCGACACCTCCCATGGCTGCCCATATTCCGAGCGCACGGTTGCGTTCTGTCCCCTCTTCAAAATTGGACATGATCAGCGACAGGGTAGAAGGGGAAAGCAATGCTCCGCCAAGACCTTGCAGCCCTCTCGCTGCAATCAGCAGCAATTGAGAGTCGGAAACCCCTCCAAGCAAGGAGCCAAGACCAAAAATCCCCATCGCAATGAGAAACATTTTTCGTCTGCCCAGCAAATCGGACAGTCTTCCGCCAATGAGCAAAAATCCGCCGTAAATCAAGGAGTACGCACTGACCACCCATTGCAAATGACTGGCTGTAAATCCAAGATCAGCAGCAAGAGAAGGCAACGCCACATAGATGATGGTATAGTCTAACGCCAAAATTAACTGGGATAAAGCAAGAATAAAGATGGCCAATCCCTTGTGTCTGTTATGATTCATACAAATAATCTCCTTCCGAAAGTTTTATAGACCATTCAATCCGAAAAGAACAAATAAAAAAGTTCAATTCTAGACATCACCCAGACCCTCCCTCTCCCTTTTCCAGATCGTTCGGTCTGAAATGTACAAAATAATAATGAAGCACCAAAACGCTTCACTATTAATCAAGTGCAGATAGAGTGACTGCTACAATATCGTCCAAGACTTGCGGATCAGAAGTCAACTTAGCCGTTTGGGTCAAAGACAACCGCGCATGATTCAGATAGCGGGCCAGAGCCAAAAGATTGCCGTGACGATCACTGAGTTCGCCTTGCTTTTGTGCGCGAACCAGCGCTTCATGGAAGGCTTGCTCTAACCGGGCGACATCCTGTTGGAAAAATTCGGCGATTTCCGGAATATGCGGAACTTGGTCAATCGCGCTGTGCATGATAAAGCATTCCTTGCGGCGTCTTTCATCTTTTAGCACGTTTGCGCCTTCCTGAAAGATACGCGCAATCGCTTCCTTGACCACACCTGGACGTTGGAGTTCAGCAATCACCACGGCCGTTTTCGCCGTCATATAATGTTTGACGGCTGACACGAACAGGTCCTGCTTTGTCCCATATGTGTCATACATACTTTGACGAGCAATCCCCAATCCATCGAGCAAGTTTTGAAGCGAAGTTCCCTCATACCCATAGTGGCCGAAGACTTCCATAGCCTTATGCAGAACCATTGTCGTATCGAACTCCTTGCTTCTGCCCACTTCCCGACACCTCCTTTCCAGCATTATCATATCTTTTACGGATCGTTCAGTCAAGAAAAATAACGACTATGTCCATGTCTCCTAACCAAGCAGGAATTATTCCCTTCCCTGCCAAATTTCTTTTTGATTGAAACGAACGATACCCATCATCTCTCGAGGTGAGCAAAACATGAAGATCTATAAAGAGGATACCTCCAACCGAGTAGCATTATGTTTTTATCGTCCAGAGCATTCTGAACGTTTGTCGGCCTTTCATCTGCCTGAGGAGCAAAAACAATTTACCGCATTGCCTGATGAAGTACTCAGTGAGTCCATGCGCGATCCCAATCGTCACCCTATCGTCATTACGGCTGGAGAGAAGCCTGTCGGTTTTTTCATATTGCATCATGGACAGGGGATCCGTTCCTATACCAGCAATGAAAGCGCCCTGCTGCTCCGCGCCTTTTCCATCGATCATGCTCATCAGGGGATGGGCTATGCGAGGGCTGCCCTGCTGCTTTTGCCTGCGTTTACGGCCAAGCATTTCCCCGACTATACGGAAATCGTACTTGTGGTGAACTCACGTAATCTGGCAGCCAAACGTCTCTATGAAAAAACAGGCTTTCAAGACCAAGGGATAACAAGAATGGGGAAAAACGGACTTCAGCATGTGCTATATTGTGAATTGCCGAAATTTTAATTTTCCTTTCATTTCAACATGTTATAATAGCAAAGAACAATAGAATCGGCTCCTCAAGGGTGGTCGGCTCATCCCCGTCAGAAAGGGGGTGAAGCCATGACAGTATATGAGACTCTCAGTGTGATGATCGCATTTGGGGCACTCATTATCCTGCTTCTAAACAATAAAAAGAAGTAGATCACCCTTGAGTCACGACACTCTTTGATCTACTCCCTGCAACGTGAGCCGCCCCCTATGGGGAACGTCTATTGTTTTGAGTCGTATGGTGTACCAGCACCATACGGCCTTTTTTCTTCTGCTTTCCTATATACTACCACATTCTCCTGACCTTATCACATATTTTTATATTCATTTCCCACTCCTACCCATCTGTAAATGCAAAGGCGCAACGAATCTTGACCGTTGCGCCTCTATCCCTGCACTTTATACCCCGTCCAGCTCCCGCACCGCTTTCACAGTCGCAAGCGCCGCTGACAGGTCCTCGTAAATCACATTTCCCACTACTATCGTATCCGCGATCGCTGCCATCTCGCTTGCCTGAGCAGCGGTCCGAATCCCTCCACCGTAGAACAGCTGTGCATTGGCAGCTCCTGCCTTGCACGCTCGTACAATCTCGGGATCTCCGTAACTGCCGCTGTATTCCGCATAGACAATCGGCAAGCGACAGATCCGGGAAGCGACCTGGGCATACGCCTTCGCTTCCTCATGGGAGGTCACCGCCTTGGCTTTCGTTACTTTCGCCACGGCGGCCTCCGGATTCAGTATGACATAGCCTTCCGAGACGATGTCATCCCAATGAATATAAGACCCATACGCATGCAATCCTTCGACATGCGGCGCAAATATCCAGTCTGGATCCCCTGCGTTCAACACCAGCGGAATCAGATAAGCGTCAAAGCCTGGCACCACTGCCTGCAGGCTCGACACCTCGAGAACTGCGGGCACTGCATAACGACGAATCCTGGACATCAGCTCCAAGGTATTGTCAAAAGTGATGCCTTGCGTTCCCCCAACGATCACCGCATCCGTGCCAGATTCACAAATCGCTTCGAGCACTTCTTCTCCCAAGCTTTTATCAGGATCCAATTTGAATGTATGACGCCAGCCAGTCATGTCAATCACGTATGCTGCCTCCCAATCTATTTCCCAATCCGCTCCAACGCCATCTGGTAGCCGTCATTGCCGTAGTTGAGGCA
>DASQNU010000041.1:0-10754 GCA_035644815.1 Bathyarchaeia archaeon
AGTAAATCATCAGACCACCTAAAATCAACGACCCGAGAACGACTACCACCACGGAATAGAAAATTCTGTCTAAGGAAGCATGATTGGCTGCTGGATCCCATACGCCACCGATCTTCCAACCGGTTAACTCATCCGTTATGAATATCATTTTTTTGGATAACCCATCGTTGATGGAAATATTCTTCGCCATTTCCTTCTTCTTCGCAATCTTCTCCTGTAACAGTCTGTCTTCCACCTTCAGCTCTTTTCCGATGTTTACCCCCTTATCGGTAAAGTCTATTGTCCCTTTGTCCGATTGGAGCATTTCTTTCAGATAAGAACTTACTTCCTCACCGGGATTTACGTGAGGATGGAAGATGACTTTTCCGCTTTTGTCCACAATAACGGCGTACCCATTTTTGCCAATCTCGACTTCTAACGCTTTTTCAGCTAGCGCACTCAGATCCAGGTCAAAAGCAAATACTCCATGACCATTGTTCAAAGACTTGGCAATGGTCACATCCATGCGGTCAAGTTCACTACTGAGATATGGTTCAGTAATGATCACTTCTCCTTTTCGCTGCATTGCCATTTGATACCAAGGGCGTGTCTTTGGATCATACGATGGGTCAATAGAGTTATATTCTGGATCGATATAACGTCCCGTATCGGTTCCAATATAGGGAATCGCGTCCGGATTACTTTGTTGGAATTTCTTTAACATCTCTCTTACAGCGTCGGTTTCCTGCTGATTTTCATCCGTGATTACGATCTGCTGACTAAAAAATTGAGCCGCATTGATCTTAGCTTGAATCGTATTGGTTATCATGTTATGTACTATCTCTACACTCTTCGCAGAGTTGTTAGACAGTAACTCTTCAACTTGCTTGCTAGACGATTGGTATGAAATAAAACCGAGCAGAACCGTTGGTAACAAAAGAACTAAAAAGGATAACAGCAGTTTGTTTTTAACTGATAATCGTATCACCATCATGTTGTCATTCTCCTCCGGGATTCATTATGGAACTTTACCCTACTTGTTCCATGGATAAACAACAAACAACACCGAATGTGCAATCAAAGCATTGCACGAAGTTCGGTGCAATGTGTACTTCCAATTGATATAGAAAACAAAAAGCGGCAAACAAGGAAAAAACAAATCCCAGTCTGCCGCAGCTTTGTCAACTTTTATTTCATGCCCAAGATATGATACAGTTCATCAAGTCTTTGGATCTCATAGGTTGGTAGAATGCCCGTTTCATTGCTTTTTCTGCCGGGATTAAACCAGCAGGTGTCCAGACTAGCCTGCTGTCCGCCTTTTATATCAGAGCTTAATGAATCTCCGATAATCATGGCTTGATCCGCAGAGAAATCGGGAATTCGCGCAAAGACGAAATCAAAAAATTCCTTCATCGGCTTTTGATAGCCGGTGTCTTCCGAAACAAAAATATCGATAAAAAATGGATATAATCCAGCATCACGCAATCGTTTATCCTGCGTCTTAGAATCCCCATTGGTCACTACGTACAAATCAAAATGATGCTGGAGGTTCATAATCAATTCAAAAGCACCCTCGATAAGCTGATGTCCTTCGTCCAAAAAGCAGCGATACCGCTTTTCTAAAAGTGCGCCATCAACCTCAAGACCATTCTCCTGGAACAATCGCGAAAAGCGCGTATTCACAACCTCGTCCCGATCGATTTTCCCTTCTTCAAAGGCCATCCACAGTCCTTGATTGATCCTTTTATATTGTGCCTCCAATTCGGGTGTGAAGGGCAATTGTTGATCCGCAAACAGCAACCTCAACGCTGTCTTTTCCGCTGCCTCAAAATCCAGCAATGTATCGTCTGCATCAAATAACAATGTTTTGTATGTTTTCAAAATGACCGCTCCCAATTTTACTCTGGCAGTGGATTTGCCGTCTGTTTGTTTTCACGTGTGCCGCCTAGCTTAAAGACCAGGATACCGGTCACGATTACGAGCACACCGATCAATTGTTTTGCGGTAAAGGGAACTATTTCCAGACCAAACAAGCCCAGTGAATCCGCAAGAAGCGCAAATCCAAGCTGTGATGTCAAAACGATTGAGATGGCATAGGTTGGACCAAGCAATCGAATCCCTTGCACCAGACAAACGACAACCCCTACACCGATCATACCACTGAACCAAAACCAGGGTTGCATATTTTGTAACGCAAACAAATTACTACCTTCAAAGAACAGCCCTACCATCAGGGAGGCAAAGAATCCCATCCCTAATACCAATGTTGTTGTTGGCCAGCTTCCGGCGCGTTCATTCACCTTACTGTTGAAAATATTTTGCAGGCTAACTAGCGAGCCGGCTACTACCGCAAAGATAAGCCCCAAGACCATCTTCGATCCACTCCCATTTGCTGTAATTCTCGGACGAGACTGTTATTCGTAAATATTCTCGGACGCTCGTGCACTCAATGCTTCCCGGTCCTTCACGAAGATGAACCCTTTTTGCCGCTCGGTCAGCCCTTCTTCACAAAATTGCTGGATAACGCGATTGACATGGCGATAGCTTGTGCCGATCAAGTTTGCCGCATCTTTGAGATTAACGGTACTGAGCCGACCTTGGAACCGGGCATCCGATTCGTCATAACAGACCGACAATAGATAGCTAGCCAATCGCACCTCTACCGGATACATCAAATTAAAGCTCATGGAATTGGATTTGATGGCAAACTTATCGGTGATGATTGCTAACAAAAACTTCAGAAATGGGGCATAATCGCTTCCGTATTTACGCAGCCAACGATGATGGACCCCGATCATACATACGGGCGATACGGCTTCTACCGTATTTAAAAAGTCCATGCCACGGACATACTCCACATCTCCGATTACTTCAAGCGGTTTCTTGAAGGAGAGGATAAGTGTTTTTCCTTCCGCTGACGTGGTGTAGATTTTTAGCTTTCCCTTTACAAGAATGTACAGATACTGCGGTGCTTCTCCTTGGTTGCATATCATCTCGCCTTGTTCAAAGCTGTACAACGACAAATATGGCAGTAATGCTTCATTCCATATCGACTCGATCTGGTACGCTTGTAAGTAAGCCAGCAGTTGCGCACGATCCTGAATTTCTATCATGGAATCTTCATCTCCTCAAAATCGTAGGATCAATACACCTGCAATCATCATTCCGAGGCCGATGAATTGGGGAAGCTTCATCTTCTGCTTCACGACACCAAACCAGCCATAGCCATCGATGAAAAAAGTCAGAGTCAGCTGGGCAATCAGCAAAGCGGAAATGGCAAGTGTAACCCCAATTTGTTGGATCGCCGTCACATTGCTGAAAATAATAACCGCAGCCAATGCTCCACCAGCAAGATACAAAGGCTTTACCTTTTTTAATCCTTGCCAGTTCCCTCCTCTGACAAAAAGCAAAATGATCATGGCCGTGATGAATCCGGTTAATTGGGTGATTGTCGCCGCTTGCCAAGTGCCAATCTCTTCACTAATACGAGTATTGGCTACTCCCTGTAATGTGATAAATGCCCCTCCCAGAAAAGCGAATATGCATCCCTTCATGGTTCTCTCCCCAAACATAGATTTACTCTTATTACACGATAGTTTCAATTGTTTAGGGAAGGACATATGTCCTCGAGAGGCTGTCTGTTCGAATTCTTTCTTTCTCATTATGCTATTTCTAGATCAACCCGTAAACGAATCATCCAGCCGAAATAGAAAAAGCGGACATCCAGGACTGTTTTTCACACCCCAGAAGCCGCTCGATCTTTTTCCCGTCTCAAATATTCCATCCGGGTAAATAGCTTCGGTTATTCCCTAGCATTTGCGCAAAAAGCGATTCTGCCTCTTTTCGAGAAATGGTCACCAAAGGGTCTCGCAGAAATGCTTGAAACAACTTTTCTTTGTCCTTCCTCATGACCGCCTGAAATACAGTCTCCTGATTCGAGACATGGTGGTTGACCAGCTGCCTGACATCAGGCGGCAATTGCCCAGAGACGATTGGCTGAATGCTGTCTCTTCTTACCAATGCATTTGTCTCTACGATCGATCCTCGTGGGATTCCTTGCATCTGCCCTTGATTGGGCACATTGACATTCGTGATCATTTCTCCAAAACCGGCCAACGCTAGCATAATCTGAATCCCTTCCTCACCAGAGGGAGTGATCTTCACCTTTTCCACACCTGACAGAATTTTTTCTGTCTCCGATCTTTTAGCCTGAAGCATTTGCTTGCGGAAATCTACTCGGGTCAAGTGGAATTTCCATGTTTGCACAGTCTCCGGATCTTTCAGATAGCCGGGTGAGATAAATTCAGCTAGGTGCCGATCACCAGCTGCGGCAATCACCCCATATCTCTGGAAAAGATCAAATTTGACACGATTGGCAGAGTGAAATACGCTCATTAGCCACTGATCCTTCGTTTTTTCATAGCCAACATCCCTGTATTTCGCGGCAAATTGCTCGTAAATGGGCAACAAATCAAGCCCTTGATACGATGCCTGATCGATCCAGGTAAAATGATTGATACCAAGTACATTTACGTGAATCTCCTTCCGCTCCTCCACATGGATGCCAAGCATATCGGCGAGCATATCAGCCAATAGCTGCTGGGTGCTGAACACCTCATGACAGCAGCCAAATGCTTTTATCTGTGGAAACACTTCATATAGAGTACGAACGCACAGAGACATTGGATTGGTATAGGAAATGACCCAAGCATCAGGGGCGTGTTCCTTGATTTGTTCGGCGATACATGTATACATCGGAATGGCTCGCACGGCCCGCAAGATGCCGCCGGGTCCTACCGTATCGCCGACAGCTTGATAGATTCCATACGATTCCGGCAAATGAACGTCTGCTGCCATATCGTCCAACGTGCCAGGCAGGATGGAAATGACCACAAAATCTGCATCAGTCAATGCATCTTCAATCGTCGCTACCGCTGTGTAAGCCCATTTCCCTTTTGCATCCGGGTGTGCGGATATCAAGTTGCCCAAACGTTCATTTTGCTGTGCGGCTTCCCAGTTGATATCGTACAAAGCCACTGAGCCGGATAACCTCTCTTCCAATGCCAAGTCATACATCATGCTTCGCGCCCATCCAAGCGAACCTCCACCTATGTAGGCAATTTTCAGCTCCTTTGTCTTTGTCATCCTCGTTTCGCCTCCGCTTGCTTTTCGTTTACGTTGATTCGCCGCAGATAGGATGGTAGTTCATATATGTTTTTCTCCCGAATTTCCTCGGCAACGAGCTCGGCAATTTTGATCGCTCCACGTTCCTGAAAATGCGTATCGTCTTGCAATCCATTCGGGAAATTCGCAAACTCTCCGGGGTCTAACCGCATAAATAAACGTTTGCTTGCCTCATCCCCCAGTTGTTCGATCAATCGTTTGCTTTGGGCAGCGAGATCAATGAGCGGTACTTGTTCCTCTTCCGCTACCTGCTTCATCGCCTCGAGATAGGGTCCGTGTGTGTCGATCAGCTGCCCATCATCGTTAAAGTGACGTCTGTGCACGGGGGTGATCAGTACCGGAGCTGCTCCCGCTTTTTTCGCACCATCCAGATATACTTTCAGATAATCCCGATAGGTCGTAAACGGATCCGTCCCTCTCTCATCGGTCTTTTGGTCGTTATGTCCAAATTGAATCAATACATAATCACCCGGACGTATCTGCCGCCATATGTACTCCAATCGCCCTTCTGCGATAAAGCTTTTTGAGCTTCTGCCCGACCGTGCATGATTGGCGACTGCGATGCCGTCATGAAAAAAGAGCGGAAGCACCTGCCCCCAGCCCGTGCAAGGGTATTGACCAGATACCTGATCCGTGACAGTAGAATCGCCTGCAAGAAAAATAGTTGGCGCGTGCTCGATCATTTCGATATTCATCACTGCTACATGGGGAGCTGGTCCTACGAATGCAACGGAAAACGGCCTGTCGTCTACACGAATCACAAAAGACTCTGTGACGAAGTGACCAGCAGCCACCTCTTTCTCCCATATCATCACTTTCCCTGCCCCACATTTTACAGTGGTGACAGTGGGAATGTGACGATGACCCAATGTAAGAGTTACCTTGTACGTGCCGTTGGGAACATCCACCAGAAAGGAATCAACAGCAGGTACATTGCATCCCCCGGGAAGCGTATCGCGCTGGTCTTCGTCTTGCGAAGGTACATTCGCCACGTATCCGTAACCCTGCTCCTTGCTGTAAACCGCTGCTGAAGAAACACGCACCGCATTTTCATGTGGCGTGTAATCCCCTTCTTCTTCAAAGAGGAAGGAAAAGCGAGTCATCATGATTGGATCCCCTTTCTTTCCGAACGATTGTGTAAACAGCTCTTGTCTCCCCATCGCATCCATCTTTCGCAGGTACCACCATACCCCGACAAGAGCCATCACAACTCCACCTTCGTGCTAGTCAAATACATGCTTTCGTTATGGGAGGCTTAGACAAACGTTCTCCGGTTGGATTTCAGCAGTGCCGACAAAAATGCTAATGTCAGCCCTTGTCCCCAGCCTTGAATTCGTTTGCAAGGCACTGCCTTATATCCCTCTACATCACGCATCACAGCCGTACCCGCCGAGACTTGGGTAACCATTCCTTCCTTTGTGACGTGCTGCAGGACACCTTGGATGGATCGCTGGATATATTTGTTGTAGAGAGAACCATACGAAAGAAGAGCGGTGGCAATGCCTGCTGAACCGGATATTTCCTCATATGACGTCGGATCGGTAAGCACCGTGTGCCACAGACCGTTCTCCGATTGCAACCTGACCAGTGCACTCACCTGATCACGCAAGGAGCCCTCGATGATCATAAAAGAAGGATGGGTCACGTGGACGATCTCCAGCGCTTTGGCCATGGTTAAGGCTGCCCACGCATTTCCGCGCGCCCAAAAGACGCCGGACATATGGTTTTGAGCAATGTTATCCCAGCCGTGGTAGTAAAGGTTGGTCACCGGGTCCTGCAGAAAACGCTCATGTCCGTGATACTGCTTGAGTCCGTCCTCGAAGTAATCCTCCCTGCCCAACAGCGAGCCAATGCGGAGCAAAAAGTAGCCAGCCATCATCATCGTGTCAACCCACGCTTGTTCAGGAAAGTTGTACACTTCTGAATTCACCGTATGCTGAAAGATTCCGTCCGCGAAACGCTCCGCATCATGCTGCAAATATTCCGCCATCTGCGTAGCAATACGAATATATTTTTCATCTTCTGTCGCCTTGTACAGGGAAATGATGCTGTGACCGATCGAGACGCCGTTGACTGACAATCGGGGCAAGCCATCCTCCAGCTTCTCATCCACCCATGCCTTCAGCAGTTCCAGGTAGGTTTCATTTCCGGTAGCTTCATACGCTTCGGCAACTCCGAAAAACGCAACACCTCCAGGCCAATCCCAGTTAAAATCCATTTGGAACGTGCGGTGAACGATACGATCAATGATTTCGCGAATTTCTGCTTCGTCAAAAGATAGTGCGGGCATCTCTCTCATTCCTCCCTTTATTTCAAACCAGTGGTACTAATGCCTTCTACGATATATTTTTGAAAGATAAAGAAGATGATGATCACCGGAAGCAAGGAAACGGCGGACATGGCAAACATGGCGCCCCAGTTGGAAGCGGACTCGCTGTCCAAAAAAAGCTTTAACGCCAGAGAAACGGGATACAATTCCGGACTGTTCAGATACAAGACCGGATTGATAAGATCCTCCCAGCGCCAGTAAAAGGAAAAGATAGCCGATGTCGCCAAAGCGGGCGTGATCAACGGCAGGATGACTTTGAAAAAAATGCCGAATCTGCCGCAGCCATCGATTTTGGCCGCTTCATCCAAATCGACGGGAATCGTCCGAATAAACTGGACCATCAAAAAGATAAAGAACGGGTACCCGAACCATTGCGGCACGACAATCGGTTTAAACGTATTGATCCACCCCAGCTTGGCGAACAGGATGTACTGCGGAATCATTACGACTTCATGGGGCAGCATCATGGTCAGCATCATGCAGGCGAACCAAAAGTTTTTTCCGGCAAACGGAATACGGGCAAACCCATACGCGATCAAGGCCGACGAAATAACGGCACCAATCGTCGACAAGACCACGATAATCAGTGAATTTTTGATAAAGGTCATAAACGGTTGTCCCGCAATCCCCTTCCATCCTTCTGAATAGTTGCTCCAGATCCACGGATCGGGCACCAAGGAATGCGCTGTCGTGAAGATGCTGGTGCTCTCTTTGAACGAGCTGATCAACAACCATATCACCGGATATAGCATGACGACGGCCAATCCAGTCGTAAACAGATGATAGAAAAGGGTGCGCGGGCGGAAGCGGTTTGCCTTCACAGCCTCTGGTCCATTCACTGCCACTTCGGCGGAAACTGTCTCCATCAGCTTCAATCCCCCTTCGACTCATAATGAACCCAGTACTTCGAGGTTTTAAAGAACACTAATGTAAGCAAAGCGACGAATACGAGCATGACCCATGCCATGGCGGATGCATACCCCATCTGGAAAAAGCTGAACGCTTTCTGGAACAGATAAAGGGAATACAGCAGCGTCCCGTCCAGCGGTCCGCCCTCACCTTTGGAAATGATATAGGCCGGGGTAAACGTCATGAACGCTGCGATCGTCTGCATGACAAGGTTAAACAGGATAATCGGACTCAGCAATGGAAGGGTTACTTTGAAAAATTGCTGCACAGCATTGGCTCCATCTACACTCGCCGCTTCATAGTAATCTTTCGGAATGTTTTTTAATCCTGCCAAAAAGATCAGCATCGATGAGCCAAATTGCCAGACAGCCAGCAAGATCAGTGTCCACAACGCTTTCATCGGGTCTTGGTACCAGAGAATTTGCTTATCGATGCCCACAAAGAACAACAGGGCATTGATCATGCCTTCATTCCCGAAGATATTGCGCCACATAATCGCGACGGCTACGCTGCCGCCGAGAATCGAAGGCAGATAAAACAAGGTCCGGTACAAGCCTACTCCCCGAGAAGCCCGATTCAACAGCATCGCGATAAAGAGCGCAAAACCCAGACGCAAAGGTACACCTGCAAGCACATAGATAAGGGTGACTTTCACCGAACTCCAATACTTCTCGTCATTGGTAAACATCTCTTTAAAGTTATCCATACCGACCCATTGCGGAGAGGTAAACAGATCGTACGAGGTAAAAGACAGATAGAGAGAAGCCAGCATCGGAATGATTGTAAAAAGGAGAAACCCTATGATAAACGGTGCGATAAACGCATATCCCGCGATATTGTCTTGACTGGGGCGAAGCTTCATGTTCATTCACTCCTCTAGGGACCACTTCCCTTTCCAGGTGGAGTAAGCGAAGGTAGCTGATCATTAAAATCGATCAGCTATCCTTACGCGTTCTCAGTCACTCGGGTTTATCCCTTGTTTTTGGCAAGGATTTCATTGGCCTTTTGCCTGAACTTAGCCGCTCCCTCTTCCGGTGTGATCCGCTTGAAGAGAATCTGCTCGCTAATATCTTTCAAGGTTTTGATGACTTCGGCAGATCCTGGTGGGTCCATCGGGCTAAGTGGACTAGAATTTTTCGAGACTTCATTCACATATTCAAAGACGGTTGTTTGTTCAGGAGACAGTACTGGCTTGATTCCTTCCAGCACCTTGGCGGATACGGGCACTCCTCTGTCTCCTTTGATCAATTTGTTCGCTTCGATATCGTTCAGAAAGAAGCTGATGAATTTAGCAGCCTCTTCCTTATGCTTGGAATTGTTGGCGATCGAGAAAAACATGCTTGGCTTTAAAAACATGCCTTCTTTTTGATTCGGTCCTGGCGGCAGATGCAGGATAAGCGGTCTTTTCGCCGTCTCCGTAAAGCCGATGTATTGATTGGACCAGTTCCAGCTCATGAGCGCTGTTCCTTTGACGATGAAATCGTCCTCGATCCCTTTTAGTTGCGCCTGTAAATCAGGTGTCGGAATCGCGCTCGCTTCGACCAGCCTCAGCTTGCGTTGGAAATACTCGACAAACAGTGAGTCATCTGTATAACCAAGCGAGGTTCCGTCGGGACTGTACATATGCTGACCATGGGATCTTAAATAGTAAGGCAAGAAAACATCGGGCGGATACAAGCCATTGCTGCCGAAAGCACCTGTCTTGTTCTTCACATCGATCGTCAGTTTTTCAAAATCATCCCACGTCCAATCCGGAGCTGGTGTTTGAAGCCCTGCTTTCTTCAATTTTTCCTCATCCATTACCACAGTAAGAGCATTGACGCCGAGCGACATCCCGTACAGCTTATCGTTCAATTTCCCGCTGGCAACCACATCCTCCGTGATGGAGCTGACATCGATCGTACCGTTTTGTGTATAAGAAGTTAGTTCCTCTAATTGACCTTTATTCGCATACTGAGCGAAGTAGGAAGTGTCCAATTGGATGATGTCCGGCAGCTGATTGGCAGCCGCTTGGGGAGCGAGCTTTTTCCAGTAATCATCGTAGTTGGCGTATTCTTCTTCAATCTGAACATGTGGATTCTGCTTTTCATACATCTCGATTACTTTTTTGGTGTACTCATGTCGGGGAGTCCCTCCCCACCAGGCGATACGAAGTTTGATGGGTTCTTGTCCCGTAACGTTACTGGATGATGCTTCATTGCTCGGTGCATTGCTGCTGCATGCCGCAATGGAAAATGTCATCAAGCATGACAGAGCCGCATAGACTACTTTTTTCATATTCCTTACCCCCTCTTTTGAAAGCGCTTATATTTCACATTGTAGGGAGTTGACAGAAAAGTTTGAATGTAAAAAA
>DASQNU010000042.1:0-37077 GCA_035644815.1 Bathyarchaeia archaeon
AGCAAGATTGAAATGTTATTCGTAGACCCAACCTATCACGGCAAAGGTATAGGCACTCTCTTGATCAAACACATAGAAAAGTTGAAAGGAAGCAGTCTCACTGTTGACGTAAATGAGCAGAATGAGGGAGCGCATGCTTTCTACAGACGTTATGGTTTTGTTCAAACAGGACGTTCGGAAT
The DNA here is from genome assembly GCA_035644815.1 of Bathyarchaeia archaeon. Classification (GTDB taxonomy): domain Bacteria; phylum Bacillota; class Bacilli; order Brevibacillales; family Brevibacillaceae; genus Brevibacillus_F. The sequence goes on from DASQNU010000042.1 coordinate 182, forward strand.
TCGATTTTTCAGGTCGCCCATATCCTTTGCTTCACTTGGAATTGCAAAGATAAATAAAGAAGAGGGATAGGTATAATGACAATTCGATGGGCAAACAGTTTCAGCCGATGAGCACATTCGAATAGTTCCATAGTAGTAAAAAATTTATAGGTTCCCCCAAAGATACCACTATGAGATAATGGTGGTATCTTTTTCCTGTTACCTTCTTCATAGTCCGCTTTTATTAACCGAAACTTACATGACCTGGGAAAAAGGGTTTGCCAGTTCGAATACGAGAGAAAGGAGGAGCGAAGAGTGGATATGGGCGACAAGCTTGCTTGTCTGCCGAAGTATAGGAAAGAGTGGTGTTTTATGAAACGACTGTATGGGCGCATGTTATTAGGTGTATTGATCTTTTCTCTGTTCCAGCCGTATCTATCTTTTCATCCTGCTCAAGCTGCTGATCCGGAACCCGACCTCAGACTTATACCTGTTGCGGATAAGTTTGTGGACTATGGTACGGGTACAGTATACGGTGACGGTGATACGATTCCGATAGAAGGATCTTCTGATCGGTATAAGTTGGTGGTGGGATACCTTCATGACGAGTATGCAGAAAGTGTGATGAAAGCAGCAGTACGGTATGATTTAAAAGATGTTGATCGTTCGATTTCTTCGGCGACTTTAACCATTCCCGTGCATGCTGTCACCCCCTCATCAGACGACTCATTTCCCTTTCTTTCTGTTTATGGCTCCAGCGACGACACTTGGGATGAAACCTCTATGGCAATGCCGGATGGTGAAGAGCCACTTAGTACAATCAATCTTACTACTGAAGACATCAATCGCGTTAAATCTATTGATGTAACAAACTTTGTTAAGCGGCAAATGAATGCAGCCGATAAAAAAGTTAGCTTTCTTATAACCGGTCCAGAAACGGGAACCAAATATTCGTACTTCAATTTTTTTGACCGTTATAAAGGCATTGAAGACAAAATGGCCAGACTTGAAATCGTCTACAACCTCAATTCCCCTCCTACAGACATACTCCTTTCGCCAACTAACATTCCTGAAAACAGTCCGGCCGGAACGACAGTCGGAACACTAACTACCATTGATACAGATTCTGGGGATAGTCCAACTTTCACAATTATCGCTGGCGACATGAGCAGTTTCACCATATCGTCAGGCAATCAATTGAAGACGACCCAAGAGTTCGATTATGAGGCGAAAAACAACTACAACCTGACTATTGAAGCGATCGATTCTGGCGGCAATTCGTTTTCAAAGCCATTTGCCATTTCAGTAACGAATCAAAACGAAGCACCTGCGGGATCTCTGATCATTAACAGTGGAGATGTAGCTACGGCTTCTTCAGCAGTAACCCTCACCATTGCGGCTGCTGATCCAGAATCGGATTCGATACAAATGCGCTTTTCCAATGACGCTACGACTTGGGACGAATGGACAGAATATACTAGCAATACCTCCTGGACATTGCCTGGTGGAGATGGCGTAAAAACGGTATATATGCAGCTTCAGGATGCAGTAGGCAATAATTCTGTTCCTTTTTCAGATTCGATCATACTGGATACTGCAGGACCTATTGTAACAGGGGTTGAGAATGGTGCCAGCTACAATACCGATCAGACGATCTCTTTTACTGAAGGCTCGGCAACGCTAGATGGCCATCAATTCGTAAGCGGAACCACGGTGAGCGAAGAAGGCACTCACACGCTAATCGTCACAGACCAAATCGGAAATACCACTACGGTTCAATTTACGATTGATAAAACGGCACCGATAGGAACCGTTACAATCAATTCCGGAAAAACGCATACAAACGATCTGGATGTGACGCTGGCGGTAAGCCCTGGCGACGCTTCGTTCATGCGCTTTACGAATGATCCCGACAACTGGGACGAGAACCCTTGGGTGAATGCAGTATCGGAAGTACCATGGACTTTTGAAGAGGGAGACGGTACCAAGACGGTATACATGCAGCTGCGAGATGCGCTCGGGAACGTGTCAGGTAGCTATTCAGACACCATTGAACTGGATACTGCAGCGCCTGTGGTAACGGGGGTTGCAGATGGAGAAAGCTACAATACCGATGTGACCATCTTCTTCAACGAGGGGACAGCAAAGCTTGGTAATGCCGATTTTGCAAATGAGACAAAGGTAAGCGCAGAAGGATCCCACACGCTGAGGGTTACTGATGAAGCGGGTAACCTGACCACCATTCATTTTACGATCGACAAGTCGCCTCCCCAAGGAACGTTGAGCATCAACAATGGGGCGACCAGGACCGGATCGGCCAGCGTAACTCTGGATATTACATCGAGCGATGCTTTTGGAGACGTTGAAATGCGATTATCCAGTGACGATATCAACTGGACGGTTTGGGAGCCCGTGGTCACCCCGAAAGCATGGAGACTGGTAGGAGGCAATGGTAATAAGACCGTGTATCTGGAGTTGAGAGACGCGGCAGGCAATCTTTCCAAATTTACCGCCAACATTCGATTGGACGTCTACCAGCCGCCACCCTATTATCCGGTTTCAGGAGTTTTGCTCGATAAGCATACGATGAATATCCAGGTGGACGAGACGGATATCTTGCAGGCAACCATCGAGCCAGCTAACGCCACAAACAAGCAAGTAAGATGGAGCAGCAGCGATCCGACGGTGGCCGAGGTTGATGACAGCGGAAAAGTGACGGCAAAGAAACCGGGGCGTGCCACCATTACGGTAACCACGCTGGATGGTCAAAAGACTGATCGCTGCGAGGTCACGGTTAAAGAAGAAGCATCGTTCCGTCTGGAAGCTTCCGACAGCTCCATTCAACTGAACAAAGGGGAATCAGCTCGTTTCCAGATCTACCTTATCGAGGGTGAGAAGCGTAAAGAAATCACCAACAACAAGGATACCGACTACAGCGTTGATAATGATCTGATCTCCGTAAAACCTGGTCAAATCACCGCTGGAAAACAAGAGGGGGAATCTGTTATCACTGTTTCCTATCAAGGTGTAGAAATCACTATCCAGGTAACAGTGAAAAAGGAATCCGTACGTCTCCAAGCGTCAAAATCTTCTTTTTGGTTGAAACCAAATGCGTATACACGTATCAAAGTGTACGCCTATGATGGGAAAAAACGCATGGAGATTACTAACGACAAGGATACGTCCTACGAGCTCGACAATGAATTGATCACCCTGAAAGCCGGTCGGATCACTGCTGGAGATGACGAGGGGGAATCGCTGGTCACGGTTCGCTACCAAGGAGAAGAAATCTTGATTCCGGTGACAATCTCCAAGATGATGGTCAGATCTCTTACTGCCTCCCCTAAACAAGCCATTTTGGAATGGGAGGAGGAACAGCAGCTGGAACTTACCGCTACGTACAATGACAAGAGCAGTAAAGAAGTTACGAACGAAGCGCATTGGACATCTAGCGACACGGATGTGGTAGTAGTGTCAGAGAACGGAGAGCTTACAGCGATTGGCAACGGTACAGCAGTAGTCAAAGGAGCTTATGGAAACAGGGAAGTGAATATTCGCATTCTTGTGATAAAGGAGAAAACCCCCAAGAAGCTTCGGGTGAATCGCACCTCAGTCACGATCTCAGCGGAGAATACCATTGCCATAGAGGCAACTGCAGTCTATGAAAAAGGGTACAGTGAAGAGGTTACCTCTGAGGTTGAATGGGAATCAGAAGACCCAGACATCGCCATGCTGGACGATGGAGAGATTATCGGGATAGCTGCCGGCAGCACCAAAATAACAGGAAGCTACCTAGGAAAGAAAGTGACAATTAAGGTCACGGTTCGCAAATAATTTTTTCGGCAGGTGCCAGATCAGCTCGTTGGCTGGCATCTGCCCTTTATCATTCATTCTTTATAGTGTGAGGGAAGCTGCATGCAAAAAAGATTGGTAATACCAGGGCAGGACGAGCCCTTTTTATTGGCAGTCTATGCTTCAACTCGCGAAGAAGAAATGGCACATTGGGGATGGAACGAGGTGGACAAGCATGCTTTTCTGCAGATGCAATTTCATATGCAATCTCGCTCTTATCAAATGCAATATCCGAACCATGTCCATCAGATTATTCTCGTGGATGAGGTGCAAGCAGGGCGGTTGATCACAGCCAAAACCACGGATGCGCTGGTGCTAATCGACATCTCTTTGCTACCCGCTTTTCGCAGGAAAGGAATCGGCACGCGGTTCCTTCAAGAATTGCAGCAGGAAGCCGCCATGTCCTCTCTATCAGTACGGTTGCATGTGCAGGCAGGAAACCCTGCTCTGTGGATATATAAAAAGCTAGGGTTTCGGGAAATGAGCGAATCATCTGTCTATATGGCGATGGAATGGGCACCTCAATCATTGTAAACAAAATCGAAAAGAAAGGCAGGTTGAGTACATGGAATCATATTTGGGAGAAATTCGCATGTTTGCTGGTAATTATGCTCCAGAGGGTTGGGCACTTTGCAATGGTCAAATCCTTTCCATTGCAGAAAATGAACCACTGTTTATCCTATTAGGCACTACGTATGGAGGAGACGGTGAGACAACCTTTGCACTACCGGATCTGCGCGGACGTATTCCCATCCATCTGGGAGTAAACCCGAAGACTGGCACAAATTATTCACTTGGACAGATGGGAGGAACAGAGACGGTCACCTTGACCACTGACCAACTTCCCGTACATACACATGTGCCTCTTGCGGCTTCAGTTGGAACTGCCGTTTCACCAGGAGGCGCTTACTGGGCAGGCAATCTCAGTATTTATTCAACCGATGCCCCAGATGGACAAATGGATGCCGCATTGATTGGATCAACAGGAGGTGGTCAACCACATGACAACATGATGCCTTATGCTACGGTGAATTTCATTATATCTTTGTACGGTATATTTCCTAGCCAAAATTAAATGACTGCGCGAACGATAAAAGGAGGATTCCTGTATGTCAGAACCGTTTCTCGGAGAAATTCAGATGTTCCCTTATGGCTTCGTTCCACGCGGTTGGGCCGTTTGTGATGGCTCTCTGTTGCCGATTAGCCAAAATCAGGCGCTTTTTTCTTTGCTGGGTAATGTATACGGTGGTGATGGGGTAACTACGTTTGCGCTTCCGGATCTGAGAGGCCGCGTCCCCGTACATGTTGGAGCATCTGTCACATTGGGACAAGCCGGCGGTGAGGAGAGCCAGCGATTGACCGTTGCGGAAATGCCAATGCATACGCATACGGCCAAAGCTTCGGAAGCCGCTGCCACAACAAAGATAGCAGCAGGAAACAGTTGGGCGAAAACGTCTTCTCAAGCATATGCCCATGCTACGAATGGCCAGATGAGTACGCTCGCTGTCACCACGGCCGGCAGCGGACAAGCTCATTCTAATATGCAGCCGTATACGGTGCTTCGTTTTTGCATTGCGGTAGAAGGCATTTACCCATCCAGAAATTAAAGGAGGACATCAGATGTCAGAACCATTTATTGGTGAAATTCGCATGTTTGCCGGCAATTTTCCCCCGAAAGGCTGGGCTCTCTGCAATGGCCAGCTTTTGTCCATTAGTCAAAACACTGCGTTATTTTCCATTTTGGGAGTCATTTATGGCGGAGACGGGAAAACGACATTCGCACTGCCGAATCTAATGGGATCAGCTCCTATGCATCCAGGTGCAGGCCCTGGTCTAATGCCGCGGAATCTTGGTGAGAAAGGCGGTTCATCGAATGTAACTTTAACCGTAGCACAGATCCCTCCACATAACCATCAAGTGAAAGCAGAGACTACTGCGGATTCGAATAATCCAATCGGTGCTGTATGGGCAAATAACAATCGATTCGGTGAAAACGTCTATACGACCGAACCAGACAGCGTGACCTCGTTGAATCAGGCAGCGCTTTCCTTGGCGGGCGAAAATGCCCCTCACAATAATATGCAACCTTATCTTGGAGTGAATTTTATTATCTCCTTGCAGGGTGTTTTCCCCTCAAGAGGATAATCATCTGCATGAAAAGCCACCGTATGTGGACACGACATACTGGTGGCTTTATTTGTCGTGGAATTAGTTGGGGACTACTTTGAATACACCGAGACAAAAAGATCTCCTTTGCAAATTGCCTTGTTCGATGTTACGGTGTTATTCGATATGCGTTTAATATCATTGGAACATGAGCAGGCTTGAATTAGCAGTGTTAGTAGGAGGTCAATACGCATGAATAAGAAGCGTCATCCAAACCGAAAAATCCAGGCCACATCTAGAACATACACGGTGAAAGAACCGATGGAATTGTTACCTTTTTTATTGAAGAATATAACGAATCGCAGCCGTAACTCGGTAAAATCATTACTGACACGCGGACAAGTATCGGTAAATGAGCGGGTAGTGAACGCGCACAATTTTGCTTTGCAAACGGGGCAAATCGTTACCATACAGGATAAGGCGGCTGAAGATTCGAAAATGGTCGGGCTAACTATTTTGTATGAAGACGAGGACATCATCGTGATTGAAAAGGATGCTGGATTGTTATCCGTAGCCGCCCCACAACAAAACGAGCTGACGGCCTATCGACAGCTGATGGCGCACGTTCGCAAAGAGAATCCACAAAATCGTATTTTTGTCGTGCACAGGCTGGACCGGGATACCTCTGGCGTGATGATGTTTTCCAAGAGCAAGAATGTTCAGCAGATCCTGCAAAACTCGTGGAAAGACATCGTGCGGGAGCGTACGTACATTGCCCTTGTTGAGGGAGAGGTAAAAAAGAGGGAAAGCACGATTTCCTCGTGGTTAAAAGAGAGTAAAACCTTAAAAATGTATTCTAGCCCACGTCCAAATGACGGACAACACGCCGTGACACACTACAAGGTCATTCAAGCTAATCGAAACTATTCCTTGCTAGAGGTCAATCTCGAAACGGGACGAAAAAACCAAATTCGTGTCCATATGGAAGATATCGGGCATCCCATTGTGGGCGATAAAAAATACGGTGCAAAAACAAGGTCCATTGGCCGTCTAGGACTGCACGCACGGATCTTGTCTTTTGAGCATCCCACTACGGGAGAACTCATGCGTTTTGAATCCGACATTCCCAAGGCCTTCCTTAGTCCATTTTCGAGAGGTTCAGTACCTTATTCGTAAAGATGGACACAATCCAATTGCTATGATGCAATGTAATCCTCTTCATTATCAGGTTGATGCAAAAAGCCAGGTCATTACGCTAACAGGGATCGATAGTTCAATAGACCAAGTCAGTCTAACACTTTATTTTTGTGTTTTGCCTGGCTTTTTTGTATGGAAGGAGTACAAAGTCTAATACTACCCGTTTTTATACTCCCCAGTAGCGGTGTGGAGCTGACAGTTATCACTTCCTCGCGGTACGGAGAATCAGAGCAAAAACTGAAAAATTCGTTTCTCCCCACTGCAGGAACTTCTATGCTTAGTATTCTTCTAGTAGTCACCCGCAGTTTTAGCGTACAATAAGAAAATGCCCGTTCTTGAGAATGTAAACGAAGTACCTAAGGAGGACAATGAAAATGGATATCCACACTCATGCAGAATTACTTGATATACTGCAACGCAACTATCAAAATCAGGAAGCCGAAATCACCTTCACCGAATGGGATGGGGACAGTGAAGATGAAACAGTCTCGACCTTCCGTGGCACGCTGCTTGCCATTCAGCTGAATGATAACGAATTTGATGAAAAAGATCTGCTTTTAACCATCCAGACTGATAAAGAAGAGCTTGAGCTTCTGATGGAAATCCCTGCTGACGAGGCCGATCTGGGATCATATGAAGACGGCCGCCTGCAGATCTTTGGCACGGAATCGGAAGTTAGCTTTACCCGATGACAAAGCAACGTTATCGTTACTACGGTACCCCTGATCCAATGACGGAGAGGGAGGTCTACCATTGCGAAAAGTACCTAAAACGCAAGAAAGACCGGATCATACGTGCCGGTCGGTATCTCATCGATCAAGAAGCGTTGCTCGCTCCTTTTCATTTGGATTGCGGGAATTGCCGCAACGTCCACGGACATACCTGTTGTGAAGGCGGACAACCCTACTCAGTAAACAAGTGGCAGATTCCGCAAATCGAGGAGACTGCGCCAAAGGCCATTGAATCCTTTCTCAAAGACAGGACTGTGCATCCCTCTATCTGGTGCGCTCAAGGCTATCGTCCAGGCAACATTCCGGTTCATGAAGGGAATTGCTATTTTTATGGCCCCATCGGTGGGGGGTATGGCTGTATGCTGCATGCGTATGCCGAGGCGAACGGGGAGGCTGTCTATCCGCTGAAGCCCTTTAGCTGCCAGCTGTATCCGCTTGATCTCATCCAGATCGGGGAGGAGATCCTGATTACGGCTGTAACCGAGCAAACCGCTTCCTTCTCCCGGTGGGGGACCGATTATTTGGAGAATTTTTACTGCGCCAGTCTCCCGCGGCGACAAGCAGCTGTCGAGATGGCGGAGGACCAATTTGCGATCGCGGGATATCGGCCAGCTTATCAGTGGGGGCTGGACTTATTGCGCGAGGCTTTTGGCGTTGAGGTAGAGCTTGCGGTTGCAAATGCTGTGAAGGAATCGGCTTTTCCTTAAAAGGGAAGCCGATTTTTGTATGGATCATTTCCCCACTCAGCGTATTGTTACCGTTTTGCAACGATTTCCGTCTAATCGTTGTCTTACAATGAGGGCATCGACGAAAAAGGAAGTGGCTTATCATGAAACGCAAACGAATCATTCCGCTCTGCTTATTCCTCATGGTAACAAGCTCAGCTTGCAGCATAGGGCAATCCCCAGCTGATCTGGTAAAGGCGCCGGCGGCTGAAACCAATAAGCAGGAGCTGGCTCAAATTGTTCAGCAGCTGTTGCCGGCAGGCGGGAAACTGACCGTACCCTTGCATCCACATCAATCCAGCGCAATCAGCCTGCAGGATCTTGACGGTGATAGGCAAGAGGAAGCGATCGCTTTTTACCGGTTGGAAAAAAACAATTTTCAACTTGGCATGCTGATCTTGAAACAAGTGGCAGGTAAGTGGCAGGAATTCGCCAACATGCAGGGGCTCGGATCCGATATTGATTATGCGTCATTTACAGACGTGACGGGAGACAAACGACCCGAGATACTGGTGGGCTGGAGCGGTGGTGAGGGTTTGTCCAATGAACTTGCGGTCTACTCGTTGCCAGAAAAGGAACTGAAAACGATATGGAATCAGGGTTATACGCAATTAACGGTTGGTGATCTGACAGATGACGGGGTACCCGAAATCGCAGTGATCGAACACGATCGTGACCAGATGGAAGCGAAAATGAATGTGTACACCTTCGCGGACAATCAATTCAAATCTTTTGCCACTGCACAGCTGGATGGAACCGCAAATGGCTTTGATCAAGTCGCCATTGCCAAAGCAACCCCTAGCAAGAAAGGGATTTTCGTAGATTACGGTGTAGGGGCCCACTCGGGTATGACGGATCTGTACATCTGGGAGCAAGGACAACTGAAAAATGTGCTGAGACAATCAGAAGTTCCCCTCGGCTTCAAGCCATACCCCGTACCGAGCAAGGATGTCAATGGTGATGGCATTTTTGAAATTGGTGCACATGTTGAACCGCCGGGATCAGGGGAAATGGCAATGGCTGAGATTGCGTGGATCACGGCCTGGAGCCAGTGGGATGGTCAAAACGGATTTATTCCGGTAGAAGAGCATTTTACTGATTATCAGGCGGGGTATGATTTCACCATCCCGACTGAATGGAAGGATCAATTTACCGTCAAAAAAGAAAACAATGGCGATTTTAACACGATCCGCTTTTTTACCTTGGAAGATCAGAAGAAAGAAATTCTTACCTTTGAGGTATACAAAAAAGCGGATTGGCTGAAGCGGGAACAGGAATTGAAAGAAAAGCAGCAGACCTATACGGTTCTCCATCAAGCAACCGATATAACCATTGCGGCGGTCTATGGCAAACTGGATAAAGATCATCCGCTCAACTTGACAGAGGAAAAGCTGAAAAAGCATTTTCAGATCATGCAAACAGAAGTGGAGTCATGAACAAATGAAGGTTCTGGTATTGGAAGATGAGGATTCGATTCGGGATTTTGTGCGAATTAACTTAAAGCGGCAAGGGTACGAAGTGGTGGAGGCGGTCACCGGGGAAGAAGCGTTGTCGCTGGCGACCGAGCAAGCACAGATTGAGATGGCTCTGCTGGATGTCATGCTGCCAGGGATCAGCGGGATTGACGTATGCAAAGTGTTGCGCCAGCGATTTCCACGCATGGGTATCATCATGCTGACAGCCAAGGGAGAGGAAGTTGACAAGGTGGCTGCCCTTGACGGCGGTGCTGATGATTACGTGGTAAAACCGTTCAGTCCTGTGGAGCTGCTGGCTCGCGTAAAATCGCTCTATCGGCGCATGCATGCTGATCAACCACAAGTTTCAGCACAGCGAATCAACATCCCGCCGTTTGTCCTGCACCTAGACGAAAGAAAGCTGTTCAAAGCGGCACAGCCTATCGAGTTGACCCCCACCGAGTATGACCTGGTGAAGCTGCTGCTGGAACATGCCAATCAGGCAGTGAGTCGCGATGACATATTGACCGCGGTCTGGGGCAAGTATTATCAGGGCGATCTCAAAACGGTTGATGTCAATGTGCGACGGATCAGACAAAAAATCGAAGAGGATCCCTCCCATCCGAAGTATCTGGAGACAGTCTGGGGCTATGGGTATTTGTGGAGAAAGGAAAACTAGCGGATGCGCGGAATCAAAAGAAGGATTGTGACAGGCTACGGAATCGTCATTTTGTTGGTCATCTTGCTGATGGAAGGTGTGTTCATTCTGGCTGTACACCAGTTTTATCTGGAAGGGGCCAAGGAAGCACTGAAGACACGTGTTGCTACCTCCGCTGATTTCTTTAATAAATATGTGCAGGCGTATGATTTGAAAGAGCGTGCCAAGACGATCCTGGAAAATCTGCCAGAGGGAGAAGTGGCCAGGGTAGAGATCATCGATTTGCAAGGCAGAGTGATTCTGGATTCATACGGGATTGTCTCCGGGAGGCAGGTCGATCAGCCTGATGTTGCCCTTGCATTGAAAGGGAGTCAAGCAGTCTGGTCTGGTCATCTGGCAATCACCCATGAAAGGGTGATTGCCGTTTCTTCTCCGCTTCAAGACAACATTAGCGGGAAAATGGATGGAGTGCTGCGTTATACAGTCTCCGCGGAACCTCTTTATGCGGTAGTGCGCGATATCGTTGCCATAGCTGTCGCTGTTGGGGTTGCTGTCTTACTGCTTTCTTTTGCGGTAAGTATCATTCTGGCGAACCGTTTGATCCGTCCTGTACTGGAGTTGACAGAGCGTGTAAAACAGGTGACACGGGGAGACTTTGCACAGCGTGTGGAGTATCGGGGGGATGATGAAGTAGGCTCATTGGCCGAGACGTTTAATAACATGGCAGAAGCGCTAACAAAAAACGAACAGTTGAAAAATGACTTCATCTCCTCGGTATCTCATGAATTGCGAACCCCGCTCACTTCGATCAAAGGATGGAGTGAAACGATTTTGACTGGAGATATGGCGGATCGGGAAGAAACGCTGCAAGGACTGCAGGTCATCACCAGAGAAACGGATCGACTGATTGGCATGGTAGAGGAGCTTCTCGATTTTTCAAAAATCCAATCGGGCCAGCTGTCGATTGATTTCAAAAAGGTAGAATTGGGCAAAGTTATTCACGTCGTGCATGAGCAGTTGCAATCATTGCTGGCTAGGCAAGGGATCAAATTTCAGGTGTCTTTGCCACAGCAGTCAATGGATGTTTGGGGGGACGCGCATCGCTTGCAACAAGTGTTCCTCAATTTGTTGGATAACGCTCGGAAATTTACGCAGCCAGGCGGATGGATAGAGGTAGCTGTCCAAATGAGAGAAAATGAGATCATCGTACAAATAAAGGACAACGGAGCAGGTATCCCCGCAGAAGACCTTCCTTATATCAAAGACAAGTTTTATAAAGGGAAAAGCCGGAAAAGCGGGAGCGGTCTCGGATTAGCGATATGTACAGATATCATCGAACGTCATCATGGAAACTTGGAAATCACCAGCAAAGAGGGCGTAGGGACAATTGCTGCGGTCACGTTGCCGCTGATCGGAACCAGGTAGCTGAGCCGGCACTTCGGCGGAAACGCTGTGCGACAATATGAGCAGCTCCAAGGAAGGAAGCTGGAAAGAAAAAAACGTAGAGAAGAGAAAGAAGACCAGTTGGTGAACATGGGTCGGTATGATAAGATGAGACTGTTAAAAAGAAGAAGCAGCAAAGGAGTAACAGGAGAATGAACCCGAAAACTGCACAAGAATCACGGACAGTCCAAGCGTCATTAGTTCTGCCGTCCGATACGAACAACCATGGGACCATATTCGGCGGTGCCATGATGGCTTACATCGACGAGGTGGCCGCTATCGCTGCGATGCGGCATTGCCGCGGACCGGTAGTAACCGCATCCATCGACTCGATTGACTTTCTCTCGCCTGCCAAAAAGAATCACTCGGTCTGCATCGAGGCTTATGTCACTTCGACAGGCACTACCTCCATGGAAATTTTTGTGAAGGTGGTTTCCGAGGATTTGATGACAGGTGCTCGCACTTTGACCGCTACGTCCTTTTTAACCTTTGTGGCGTTGGATGAAAACGGCAAGCCAAAGCCTGTGCCGCCTGTCATTCCGGAATCGGATGAGGAAAAGCTGTTGGCCCAGACCGCGGCAGATCGTAAAGCCATGCGGAAGGAACGGAAAGCAAGCACAGAGGCATTCACTCGTCGGTTAAAAATTGAAAAGGAAATATAAAAAACGAAAAATCGCCCTTGCAGTCGAGGGCGATTTTCTATTCCAAAAACCTGCGTTTCACTTCAAGGGAGGGAAACAGACAGGCTTCAGTCGTGCCAAACCAGCGGTAGCGGTTGCGCGCAACCCAATCGTAGAGCGGATCGCGAATAAAGCGGGGAACCAGGATAAAGCCATAAAGTAGCGGCCAAAGTCCGTTCATGTTTCGGGCAATCTTCAGCGCAGCAGTTGACTTTGTATAAACGTGGTCGCCCTCCAGGACCACGACGCTGTCGAGCGAATCGGCTGGCAGCTCCCATTTCTTCAAGAGCTGTTGACCTGCCTCTGATTGCTGGGAAGCAAACCGGAGTCGGCCTTTCGGATCGCGAGGAATGAGAAAGCGAACCATGCCATTGCATAGATTGCACACCCCGTCGAACAGGATGATCGTCTCCCGTGCCTCCATATGTTTCCCTCCATCTCAAAAATCTGCTTATAGAAACAGTGTAGCAAAAAAACAGGAAATTGCCTGCCCTTTCTGCTTATTTGACTTGTTTAAGGCCAAGCCCCAGTCCGACTGGGTCAACCAAATAAGCCAGGAAAAAATCATCAAAATCCATTTTTTCCCTGACAATTTGTGCACCGTTAGCGACAGCCTTTGTGATCGCCTCGTCGATATTTTCCACTTCAATCACAATTCTGGTGCCATGCGGATAATCCGCAGGTCCTAAGGCAATCCCGCCATCCATACCGTCTTGATGGGCTTCTTTTGTTTGAACCGGATAGAAATCCCAGTTTGGTTCACCGATTTTCCAGCCAAAGACTTCTTGGTAGAATTGGTTTGCTCGTTGGGGATCTTGACTGTTCATTTCAAAAGAGATGACTCGCGCCATATGTCTCCACACCTTTCCAAATCCTCATATTACCATTTTCTACAAGTTGGCGAATTTGTCCTTCTGAATGAACAGGAGAGTATGATGGAGTTAATCAGTATTTCATGAAAAATATGTTAATCAAATCAACTTGGTCATATATAATTGTCCTTAGCTTATTCGTTCATCGGTATACGAATCTACGTATCAGGAGGGAATATATATGGAAGCTCGTAAAAGCATAACGTTTCGCAATCCAAAATCCTTGCCACCCACAAATGGTTATACACATGCGGTTGAAGTGCGGAATGGCCGAACCATATACGTCTCGGGACAGGTTGCCATCAATCCACAAGGCGAATTGGTAGGGAAGGGAGATTTAGCTGCTCAGACCAGGCAAGTATTTGAAAACATAAAAGCGGCACTCGAAGCTTCCGATGTAAGTTTTGACGATGTGGTAAAATTAACATTCTTTTTGACGGATATTTCGCAAATCCAGACCGTTCGGGACATTCGGGATCTGTACATAAATACGAGTAACCCGCCTGCCAGCTCGGCAGTCGAAGTAAGGAAACTGGTCAACGAGCATTTCTTGATTGAAATTGAAGCCATCGCCGTAGGGGAATAGCTGCGGCGAAGGCAAATACATTGAGCAAAACCTTGGCATGAGCTTGCCAAGGTTTTGCTGTTTTATCCGCATTTACCAGATCAATGCGCCTGACCTGATTAATTGATCAGCTTTCTCCATATCAACATACATCTCCCGGTCCTCGTCAAGATGGGCGATTTCCTTGCGAATGTGCTCATAGGCTCGCTTGGTTCCGAATCCAAGTGCACCCTGACCGAAATCGATCGCTTGGGCTGCTGCCATATATTCAATCGCTAGTACCTTGCGCACATTACCGACTACTGTGCGCAGTTTGCGCGCGGCCGTCGTTCCCATGCTGACATGATCCTCCTGATTGGCGGAGGAGGGGATGGAGTCTACCGAAGCAGGGTGACACAAGACTTTGTTCTCTGACACGATGGATGCTGCGGCATATTGGGTGATCATGAAGCCGGAATGAAGTCCGCCCATTTCAGTCAAAAAACCAGGAAGACCGCTCAGCTGCGGATTGACAAGACGTTCGGTACGGCGCTCGGAGATATTGGCCAGCTCAGCCATGGCAATCGCCAGGAAATCAGCAGCGAGTGCCATCGGCTGACCGTGGAAATTGCCGCCCGAGATGACGTCGCCAGTCTCACTGAACAGCACGGGATTGTCTGTCACACTATTGCATTCACGGGTCACAATCGTCCACACATATTCCAAGGTATCGCGCGTCGCTCCATGCACTTGCGGAATGCAACGGAGACTGTAAGGGTCCTGGACGCGAAGCTCGCCTTGTGCGGAGGTTCGCTCACTGCCTTTCAGATGCTCTAGCAGACGGCGAGCCGATTCCTGCTGCCCGGGATGGGGACGCACTGCATGCAGCTGCGGGTCAAATGCTTTCGGAATGCCGCGCAAGGCCTCAATCGTCATAGCAGCGATTACCTCAGCGCTTTCCATGAGCACGAGGGCATCATAGGCAGCGAGGCAAAGCTGAGCGGTCATGGCTTGCGTTCCATTGATCAAGGCCAGGCCTTCCTTTGCTTCCAGGCGTACAGGAGATAATCCTGCAGCTGCGAGGGCCTTTGCGCCGGCCATTCGTTTGCCTTGATACTCGGCTTCCCCTTTGCCGATCATCACCAATACCATATGAGCGAGTGGAGCCAAATCACCGCTGGCACCTAGAGAGCCTTGCTCAGGGATGATCGGATGGATCTGGTGATTGCACATGTCAATTAACAGCTGAAGGGTCTCTAACCGAATCCCGGAATACCCTTTCGCAAGAGCATTAATCCGCAGGGCCATCATTGCGCGAACGACCTCGGTCGGATAAGGCTCTCCCATCCCACAAGCATGACTCATGATCAAATTTTCCTGCAAGCGGCTAACGTCTTCGGCGGGGATCATCACATCGGAAAACTTGCCAAAACCCGTGGTAATCCCATACACAACCCGTTCTTCCTGAAGCATTGTTTCTACCATTTGCCTTGAAGCGATTACACGCTCTTTCGCGGCATCGGAAAGGAAAATGGAGGTATGCTCACGAGCAATTGCCACTACTTGTTCAATCGTGAGGTGAGCACCGTCTAACTGAATGTTTGTTTGTGCTTGCGACATGATATTTTCCTCCTTTAGCAGAACAGAGAACAAAAGGAAAGGGGTTAGGAATGATTTCCTAACCCCTTGATAGCTCTATGGAATGGTGAACGTGTATAACCCGATAGGTTAAATGCATACGTTTCCCTGCTTTCCTTTTCGCTGAATGGCTTTTGTCCCAATACCGATATCAAAATTGGCATTACTATCCTTTTATTGTAGTAGGATGGACAAATTAGTCAATAGGTCCCTTTATGGAATTTGTTCATGTTTCCAACACAGGACCAAAAAAAGGGCACATGGTTTTTGGCGGAAATGGGCAAGTGTCGTTTCTCGCGGCGGGTATTTGTCATACCATGTACTGTGTGATGAACCCGAAAGGAGAGTGTCAAGTTGGAACGAAGTCAACCAGACCGTATGCCGATCAATCCGCCAGCTGTTCCGCGGATGCCAAAGGAGATGCCGATACAGCCGATGCAGCCGATCACGCCACAGATGCCTCCCCAAATGCCTCCACAATTACAGCCCAAAAAGGAAATGCCGATGCCTTTGCCTATTCCGATGCCAATGCCGCCGGCAGTGCCTAAAAAGGAAATGCCCATCCCGCGTCCACGGCCATCCATACCGCCCATTCGCATGCCAAGAGTGGAAATCCATATCAACAAGTATCATTTCCATTTGGAACGGATGCAATTCTTCAAGCGCAAGTGTGAAAAACATCGGGAAAATCGCAGAAAATACCGGATGTACTACAAGCAGTATCAGCACCATAAGCATCGTGCGGATCATTACCACGCGAAATGCTGGCCAACACACGAACAAGGTAGCAGCAGCTCCGGTGGCTACAGAGATTCTTCCAGCAGCACGGGAGGCTACAGAGGCTCTTCAAGCAGCACCGGTAGACACAGAGGTTCTTCCAGCAGTCACAGAGAGCATCACAGCTCGTGGTCCGGTTCCAAAAAACGGCATGGAAGAAAGTCCTCGGGATGCAACTGTGGATGCAGCATTGATTCCTCTTCCTCCTGATACCATTGTATGGGAAGACGCACCTCCAGGTGAGTGGGCGTCTTCTTTGTTTTGCCGTTTGTTTTATTCACCCAGAGTCGATCATAGAGCAACTGGCTTTGCTTCCGGATGGATATCCTGGGCATGTAGCTCCTTTCTGAGGTTTAATAAGGCCAGGTCTTTATTTTTGCATTCCAGCATGATATCCACATCGTAATCCGTTAAAGCGCTGACAAAGGAGAGGAAGTCCTCGAGCATAATCTCATCTGCATGGGCACGGAAATCCTTCTCTGATTTTGGCGAGGAAAAATGCATTTTTGGCGTGCGAGCTCCCCAGGTCTGGATGATGCGCGGGAGATAGGCGATCCAATCCTCGCCTTCATTGATGCAATCGTGATGGTGAATGTCGAGAACCATTGGCGCACCAATTCGCTCACAGAGCTCCAGGACGTCACGCATACCGAAGGACGTATCGTCATTTTCGACGACGAGTCGGTTCTTGATCATGTCAGGCAAGCTTTCATAATGCTTCGCAAAACGCTCGAGGGAAGCTTTTTTATCTCCATAGACCCCTCCCACATGGGTAACAAGGACGGAATTGGAATCCAATCCCATCAGGTCAAATACACGAGCATGGTAGGCAAAGTCCTTGATGGTCGCTTCCAATACGCGGGGATTGTCCGTATTCAAAATGCTGTAATGGCCGGGATGAGAGGTTAACCGAATGCCATGCTTTCGTATATACTCGCCAGCCTTGTCAAAGTCCCAAGCGAATTCCTTCGCCCAATCCCAGCCTTCGGTAATCGGGTGGGTGGCAAACGGGATAAATTCCGAGGGCAGCCGATATAAATAAATCTTATTTTCGAGATTATAGGCGAGCAGCTCCATCAAGTTAAAAAAGTTGGTCTGCAGGACCTTCTGCAATTTTTTGCGCTGCTCCTCTGGTGACATTTTCCCCAATTGAGCAAGCGTGGTCTTTTTATTGGGATTGTTCGAGGTCGCCATACTGATGCAGGCGTAGCCCAAGCGGATCATGGTATCACTCCTCTTCCGTTCTTCTTCCAGTTAGTATTCCCGAGCAAAGCTGATCCTTTTTGGTATCAAATTCTAATGCAATCGAAAGACTAAAGAGCGTACTACCCACAGAAGGAGGATGTAGATGGCAGAGCATCAGTTGTCGCAAGAGTATCGTGAGGGACTGCAAGCGTTCGGGAGAGTGATGCCCGATGTGCTGTCGGCCTATAATCAGTTCACCAATCTTTGTTTTCAGGAAGGCGAATTGTCCAGAAAACAAAAGCATTTGATGGCAATGGCTGTGTCGCTGTTTACAGGGAATGAGCATTGCATCGTGTATCATCTGGAAGGTGCTCTTGACGAAAAGGCTACAGAAAAGGAAATTGCTGAAACAATCGCGGTTGCAGGAGCATATGGCGGGGGAACGACGTTTTCGCACGGCGTCATCCTGATTAACGAGGTCATGGACGAATTTAAGCAGCGGGTGCAATGACCAATCGGAGAAGTTTCATTGTTGTTGAAATAGTATTTTACATAGCCTAAAACAAAGATCGCCCACACTCAATGCGAATTTTGCAGGTGCTAGGCGATCTTTTTTCGGTATAATGTACGATACGTATAAATTAAAAGGCAATCCTTGGAGGAGGTAAGACAGTGAATACGGTGATTGATACCATTCTAAGCCATCGCTCGGTTCGAAAATTTGCGGACAAACCTCTTACAACAGAACAGATTGAGCAGATCATCCTCAGTGCCCAAGCAGCCTCAACCTCCAGCTACATACAAGCCTATTCCATCATTGGCATTACTGATGAAGCAAAAAAGGCGCGGCTGGCCGAGCTTGCCGGAAACCAGCCGTATGTTGCGAATAATGGGCATTTCCTTGTTTTTTGCGCGGACTTGTATCGTTACGAAGTCATTGGAGACATGGAAGAAAAAGAAGTGCTCGACTCCATTGAAAGCACCGAGAAATTTATGGTTGCCATCATTGATGCCGCCTTGGCTGCTCAAAACGCGGCGATCGCAGCTGAATCGATGGGGCTGGGAATTTGTTATATCGGCGGGATTCGCAATCAATTGCAGGAAGTAAAGGAGCTTTTACATACGCCTGATCGAGTGCTCCCGTTATTCGGTATGGCGATTGGATATCCGCTTGAAAATAACGAGACAAAACCAAGGCTGCCCCTGCACCACGTCTACCATGAAAATCAGTACCAAGGAGATAAAGACGAATATATTCGGCAGTTGAACAGCTATAATGAAATCGTCTCCCAATACTATGAGCAAAGAACGGCTGGAAAGCGCCGAGACCGTTGGACAGAACAAATGGCCGCCATGCTCGAGAAAAAAAGCAGAATGTACATGAAAAATTTCGTTCAGCAAAACAAAATGGATCTAAAGTAATTTGAGGATCGCCACAGCACGCCGAAAAGGATATGATAGGGAAAAAAGAGTAGGAGGGGAATCGAATGGTACGCTTTGGCGTTATCGGTACCAACTGGATCACGGAGGAAATGCTCCGAGCAGGACAGGATGTGAATTCATTTCAGCTTACGGCTGTTTATTCCCGGACAGCTGAGAGAGCGGAAGAATTTGCGCAAAAGGTTGGCGTAACTACCATTTATACCGATGTAACAGAACTCGCGCAAAGTAACGAGGTAGATGCGGTATACATAGCAAGTCCCAATTCGTTCCACGCGCAGCAGGCGATCACGCTGATGAATCATGGCAAACATGTGCTATGCGAAAAGCCGATGGCCTCCAATGCACGTGAAGCGAAAGAAATGGTGGAAGCGGCAAGACGGAATGGGGTAGTCTTCATGGAAGCCCTGAAATCTACGCTCTATCCGAATTTCGCTGTCATCCGTGAGAATTTGCCGAAAATCGGTGAGATTCGCCGTTATTTTGCAAGCTATTGCCAATATTCGTCTCGCTATGATGCCTATAAAGCAGGAACGGTCTTAAATGCCTTTAAGCCTGAATTTTCCAATGGATCGTTAATGGATCTCGGCGTGTATTGCCTGTATCCGCTCGTCGTGCTGTTTGGCAAGCCGGAGCGAATCAGCGCCCATGCATTCATGTTGGAATCGGGAGTCGACGGGGAAGGAAGCATATTGCTTTCTTATCACGGAAAAGATGCAGTGATCATGTACTCCAAGATCACGAATTCGGACTTGCCTACGGAAATCCAGGGGGAGCAAGGCACGATGGTGATCGATCGAATCAACAACCCCCAAAACGTCCAGATCCGTTATCGTGATGGCCGTGTCGAAGATGTGACAGTCCCTCAGGACAAGCATTCGATGTCCTATGAGTTAGCGGAGTTTATCGGGCTGATCGAGAATGGCAAGCAGCAGTCCGAGATCAATTCCCATGAAAACTCCTTGATTACAATGGAAATTATGGATGAGGCCAGAAAACAGATCGGCTTGGTGTTCCCTAATGACAATCCCCTTTCCCGTTAACGCGGAAAAGGGGATTTGTTTTTGCATCACCCCAATTGGAGATAAGCGAAAAAAGCGATCAACAGCAAGAAGGTAATCAAACCGTATATTAGGAGCAGGTTCCTTGTTCGATGCGTGAAGCTGCGATTCTTTCTCTCCTCAGGATTGAGACCGACGAGAAAGGTTAAGATCAGGGCGACGATGACGATAAGTGCGATGGCGATCAGGAAAGGAATAACTGACATATCTTTTTCCGTCCTTTTTTATATGTGTAAGTACTTCATTTCTTATGTTAAAAGAATCATGGCGAAGTTACCCCATCCACTGAACGGGATATTTGGCCATCCACTTGCTGGTCCACTCCACATTTACAAGCGGTTCCATGCATCGGCAAATCGCTTGGCCCCCTCATAAATGCGCTCCTTTTGAACACGGCCATAAGTAAGTCGAATAAATCCTTCCTGGGAACCCAAGACCCTGCCTGGCATGAAGACAACCCCACGCTTCATGCCTTCGCGAAGCAATTGGAATTCATCCGTGTGCTCCTGCAGTTGTCCCCATAGATGAATGCCGCCGCTTGTATGGTAAAAGTGGATTCGCTCTCCCATGACCTGCTGAAAAGCATGCAGCACCATTTCTTTTCTTTCCTCCAGTTCTTGTCGCAGCATGTGCAGGTGATCGTCAAATTCAGCGGAAGCCAAAAATTGCTTCGCCATCCACTGCGGCAGAAAGCTTTGGCCAAAATCGATTTGCTGCTTCGCGTCTGCGAGTCGTTCAATAACCGAATCGGGCCCGACCACCCAGCCGATGCGCAAACCGGAAGCGACAATTTTGCTTAAGGAGCTAATGTACAGAACGGTCCCATGACGATCAAGCGATTTTAACGTTGGGACAAAATCGCCTTGAAACGAGGTCAAACTGTACGGGTCGTCTTCTATCACAGGGATCCCATACGCAGTGGCAAGCTCCAGAATACGCAGGCGACGCTCATAAGAGAGCAACGAACCGGTCGGATTCTGAAAGTTGGGATTCAAAAAAACCATTTTGACCCGATGCTCGCGATGGAGTCGTTCCAGATCATCCGGATTGATGCCGTCTTGATCGACTGGGAGCAGAAACGTACGTAGGCCGGCTGTTTGAAAAATCGGGAGCGAATAGCAATACGAAGGGTCTTCAATGGCCACGGCGTCTCCAGGCTGCAACAGACACTGCACGATTAAATGAATAGCTTGCTGGGCCCCAGAGGTGATCAGGATCGAGGACGAAGTCGATTCAATCTTGCGAAATGTTTGCATGTGGGAAGCAATGGTTTCCCGTAATTCGGAATTGCCCAAGATATGCTCGTATCCCCAAGCAAAATGGAAATCATTATTCGCTAATAAGCGTTGCAAGGCTGCATTGGGAATCAAGTCTTCCGCTAGTTCGCCATTGGCAAAATCAATCCAGTCATTGTTTGGCATTTCTTTGCGCATCTGCCGAATAAGCGGGTGGTTGGGCAGAAAGGAGCCTGTCTGCACCAAGTGCTGCCAATTTGGAATGCGCGCATGGGATAGGCCCCAAATATCCGCACTCACGACAGTTCCCGTGCCATGTTTGCTTTCAATGAGGCCAGATGCTCTCAGTTCATCATAGGCGGCTACGATCGTGGAGCGATTGACCTTCAGCTCTTTCGCAAGGGCACGCTCGGAAGGCAGTTTGCTGCCAGCTGGATATTCGCCAGTGGAGATGCGTTGTTCCATGTATTTGACAATTTGTATGTAGATTGGTGTGTGGGCGTGACGATCGGGTTTCCACCCCATGGAGAACCTCCCGTGCTAGGAACATATCTATGTCTGTTAATGATAGCATAGAGTCCGCGCAAAGCGAAAAGATGCCCTTCCCTGATTTCGGGTAAGCAGGCTTAGACGAATTTTGGCATAGCTTGTCAGAAGCCGCCGTAGAATGTAATAAATCAGAAGCTGGGAAAGGGAGGCGTTTCGCTTGAATCATGGGGGAGAAAAACGTTGGGATTATCTCCTGATCGGCGGTGAACCTGTTACCCTCGCACAAAAAATCGATGTATGGAATCCGGCTACGGGAAAGCTGGCGGGGCAGGTGCCAAAAGGCGGGGCGAAGGAGACGAAGCTCGCTATCGATGCAGCCGCTCGTGCTTTTCCACAATGGGCGAAGCTTCCCGCCAAAGTGCGTGCTGGCTATTTGAAAGAGTGGGCTGATCGGATTGAGCGCGATGCGAAAAGACTGGCAGGGCTGCTTACCTTGGAGCAAGGAAAGCCGCTCAGCGAGGCGATCGATGAGATCCAGGGCTCTGTGGAATTCATTCGCTGGTATGCGGAAGAGGGAAAACGAGCCTACGGGGAGATCATTCCGGGTTCACGGGAACAGCAGCGAATCATGGTGCTCAAACAGCCGGTCGGGGTTGTCGGGATGATCACACCGTGGAATTATCCCGCCGCGATGGTGGCACGCAAGGCAGCTCCCGCCTTGGCAGCCGGCTGCAGCGTCGTCATCAAGCCAGCCAGTCAAACCCCGCAGATTGCCATCGCGCTTATCCATCATTTGCTGGATACTGGTCTCCCGGCAGGTGTGGTGAACGTGGTCACTGGCTCCGCTTCCGAAATCGGGGAGACGATGCTGACAGACCAACGGGTGCGGAAAATTTCTTTTACCGGTTCGACAGAGGTAGGCAAGGAGATCATGAAACAAGCGGCTGGTCAGGTAAAGCGACTCTCGCTGGAATTGGGCGGGAATGCCCCTGTGATCGTCTTTCCCGATGCCGATCTGGCAAAAGCAGCGCAGGCGATTGTCGACAACAAATTTGAAAACTGCGGGCAGATGTGCAATGGCATCAATGTCATCTATGCGCATGCATCCATTCAGCCTGAACTGACGGAGAGAATCACGTCTTTGGTACGCAGCTTGCAGGTGGGACCAGGGACGGAGCAAGGTATCCAAGTGGGTCCGCTGATTGATGAGACCGCATTGTCGCGTGTGGAACGTTTGGTGGCCGATGCTGTTGAGCGGGGCGCACAAGTGACTACCGGCGGATACAGGATGGGTGCGGATGGACTGGAACAAGGTCATTTTTATGCGCCTACGGTGTTGGCAGGTGTCACGCGTGAGATGGCGATCACCCACGAAGAGGTGTTCGGACCGGTCGCACCAATCCTTTCCTTTCAATCCGAAGAGGAGGTGCTGGCGTGGGCCAATGACACCCCTTATGGACTCGCTGCCTATTTCTTTACCACCGATATCAGTCGAGTCTATCGGGTAAGTGAAGCACTGCAAGTGGGCATGGTGGCCATCAATGGCACATCGCTAAGCGTACCCCAGGCTCCGTTTGGCGGGATCAAAGAGAGCGGCTCGGGAAGAGAAGGCGGTCATCATGGATTGGAAGAGTATCTGGAGCTCAAGTATATCTCACTAACGCTTCCTTAAGTGAAAAAAGAGGTGACAGACGATGGAGAAAAACGTGACAGGCGTCATCAGTGTGGAAGAGCTGGAACGTGCTATGCGGACAGGGGAGATCGACACCCTGGTCATTGCGATCATCGATATGCAGGGCCGATTGATGGGCAAAAGGTTGACAGCGGACTACTGCCTGCGCAGCGGGATAACGAAAGGAACTCATTTTTGCACCTATCTGCTTGGAACCGATATGGAAATGAATACACCAAACGGCTATGAGCTGATGAACTGGGAAAGCGGCTATGGAGATTGGCTGGCCAAGCCGGACTGGAGCACACTGCGGGTGATCCCCTGGCTGGAGAAGACAGCGCTGGTGTTGGCGGATGCGATCGATGAGCAAACCGATCAGCTGATCCCGATCGCGCCGCGCAGTGTCTTGAAGCAACAGCTGCAAAAAGCAGAGGCGCTTGGGCTTAGCCTGAACATGGCCAGCGAGCTGGAATTTTATCTGTTCCGGCAAAGTTACGAGCAGATCCACCACAACGGTTATACCAATCTGCAGGCGGCGGGTCATTACAATGAGGATTACAATTTGCTGCAAGGGACGCGTAATGAGCCAATTTTTCGCAAGATTCGCAATTCGATGATCAAGGCAGGCATACCCATTGAGTCCTCTAAAGGTGAGGCGTACACGGGGCAGCATGAGATCAACATGATGTACGCGAACGCGCTGACCGCAGCTGATCAGCATGTGCTGTTCAAGCACGGGGCCAAGGAAATTTGCATGCAGGAAGGTGCCGCGATCACGTTCATGGCGAAGCCGCATCATCGTTGGACAGGATCCAGCGGTCATCTGCATGTCAGCCTGTGGGACGCGGAGGGAGAAACCAACCTGTTTCATGATCCCGCGGGAGAACCGTATCAGATGTCTGCCATGATGCGTCATTTTTTGGCGGGACTATTGGCTTGCACCCAGGAGTTTGTCTTGTTTTATGCGCCAACGGTTAATGCCTATAAGCGTTATGCTCCAGACAGCTGGGCTCCTGTCCATATTGTGTGGAGCCATGACAACCGCACCTCGGGTTTTCGCATCGTTGGTACGGGGAAAAGTCTGCGCATCGAATCGCGCATCCCGGGAGCCGATATTAATCCATATCTCGCCTATGCAGCCATGATTGGTGCAGGACTGTATGGGATTGAGCAGCAGCTAGAGCTGCCTGAAGAGTGGAAGGGCAATGCCTATGCAGCCCGTGGGGTTCCGCGAGTTCCTCACTCCCTCTATGAAGCGCTGCGCCTGTGGGAGGAGAGCAGCAAGGTAAGAGCGGTGTTTGGCGATACCATCACTCAGCATTATGCCAATATGGCGCGGGTGGAGCAGCAAGCCTTTGATACGGTCGTAACGGATTGGGAACGTGGTCGCTATTTTGAACAAGGCTAATGGAACGGGGGAAAACAGGATGCGTTTGCAAGACAAGGTATGTGTGATCACCGGAGCAGGAAGCGGGATGGGGCAAGAAGCGGCTCGGATGTTTGCGGCCGAGGGGGCAAAGGTTGCCGTATTCGAGGTGAACGAACAGGCCGCAGCGCGAACGGTTGACTTGGTACGGGAAGCGGGCGGAGAGGCGGAGCTGTTTCTCTGTGATGTATCCAATGAAGCAAGCGTGAAGCAGGCGGTCAGTGAGACATTGGCTGCGTATGGACGGATCGATGTTCTTTATAACAATGCCGGTATCATGCCAGCCGAGGACCATTCCGTGATCGATACAGAGGTAGAGGTGTGGGACAAAGTCATGGCGGTCAATGTGCGCGGCATTTTTCTGATGGGGAAATACGTTATACCGGCCATGATCGAACAAGGAAAAGGCTCGATTATCAACATCGCCTCCTTTGTCGCTTTCATGGGCTGCAGTGTGCCCCAGGATGCGTACACGGCCTCCAAAGGGGCAGTGATTTCATTGACTCGCTCGCTTGCGATCCAATTCCGGCCAAAGGGGATTCGCAGTAACGCGATTTGTCCAGGACCGATTGAGACTCCGCTGTTGACGGAGTGGTTGGTCAAGGATGAGGAAGCGAAACGTATACGCTTGAATCGACAACCATCCGGGCGCTTCGGTAAACCGGAAGATATCATTCATTGCGCTATTTATCTGGCTTCAGACGAGGCGGATTGGACCAATGGAGCCATTCTCAATGTAGATGGAGGGATTACGTGCAACTACTTCTGACGGAAGGGGGGATACGCCGATGATGGTCATGGGCATTTTGCTTTTTCTCGTAACCGTGGGGGTAGCCATCGCCATTGCCTATCAAGCGAACGAAAATGTGCGCAAGTTTGATGAAGGAGAGCATGAAAGCTTTTTGGGACGGAGGGATTGAATCAGAAAGGAGGAGGAAAGCGAATGGAAGCGAACAAACAAAAGCAAATGCTGGAGGACAAAAAGCATTTGCATCGCTTTGGCTACGCCCAGGAGTTATTGCGCGATATGGGCGGGTTTTCGAATTTTGCCATCTCGTTTTCGATCATCTCGATCCTGACAGGAGCCGTATCGTTATATGGGCACGGTCTACTCTATGGCGGTCCGGGTATGATGGGTTTCGGCTGGACGATCGTCGCCCTCTTCGTGCTGCTGATTGCGGCATCCATGGCAGAGCTTGCCTCTGCGATTCCGACGGCAGGAGCCCTCTACCATTGGGCAGCCGTCTTGGCCAACAAGCGCTGGGGCTGGTATACGGCATGGATCAATTTGATCGGACAGATCGGTATTGTCGCGGGGATTGACTACTCCTTTGCCCTTTTCGCCGATCCACTGCTGTCGGGAGTATTTGGTTATACGTCAACGGAGACGACGACGTTGATTGTATTTGCCATCACATTGCTCTTGCATGGGATATTCAATCATATCGGCATTCGCCTTGTCGCACGATTGAATGATTTTTCGGCTTGGTACCATATCGGCGTGGTAGCGATTCTGGTCATCAGTTTGGCTTTCTTTACAAAGCACGATTTACAGCCCTTATCGTATCTCTATCAGGTCGGAGAGACATTCTCAGACAAACCGTATGCGCTCGCTTTTTTAATCGGGCTATTGCAAGCACAGTGGACGTTTACCGGTTATGACGCCTCCGCTCATACCATTGAGGAGACGATTAATCCGCGCGTCCGAGCAGCCTGGGGAATCTTTTCATCAGTGGCCTTTTCCTTTATTTTTGGTTTCTTGATGCTCGCCTTCGTCACGCTATCAATCAAAGACGCTGGAGCAGCAGCCGGGGCAGGCAATGCCTTCATCCATGTCATCAGTGAAGCGCTTGGCGGCACATTTGGGAATATCGTTTTGTGGCTTGTGACGTTTGCCATGTGGTTTTGCGGGTTGGCTTCGATCACCTCTTTCTCCCGCATGATGTATGCCTTCTCCCGTGACAAGGGGATGCCAGGCAGCCGCCACTGGGCTGAGATTTCCGTAAAATACCGTACTCCGGCAAAAGCGATCTGGCTTGTGGTGATCCTGTCGTTTGGGTTAGCCTTGTTTGATTACATGCTAAAAGCAATAAATCCGGATACGAGTTACACGACGCTATCCTTCTTGACGGCGGTCAGTGTCGTTGGTCTTTATGTAGCGTATGGCATCCCGCTTTACCTGAAGCTGCGGGCAGAGGCGCGCGGTGAATTTCAAGCCAAGCATTTAGGGCCATGGAATCTGGGGAAATGGAGCAAGCCGATTAACCTGTTGAGCTTGATCTGGATTGTGTTCATCTGCATCGTCATGGTGATCCCGCCCAACCAAAACGCAGGGTACGCCATGATAGGCATGATGCTCCTGCTGTTGATCATGGACTATGGTTATTATCGAAAGCACTTCCCAGGCCCGGAAGCCGCGCTGAATGTCTCGATGGAGCAGATCAAAATGCAAGAGGCGAAATTTGAAGAATAAGGAAGGATCAAGAAAAAGCAAGGGAGGGTTATCCCTTGCTTTTTCTGTCGTATTTGCCAGCTATTTAAAACGAATGGAAGAATAAGCCGCGGTAAACACTATCATTATGAGGTGATATCATATGGTGAACATAATGGAAGCTGTAACAAATGTACTGCAATCTTTCGTTGATGATGAGCCAAAAGCTCCTTTGCATATCGGAGAAGCGATGAATTGCTGGACGTATCTCGGCATGCTGGAAGAAGAGATATCCTTGGTTCAACTCATGCTAAACACAACCATTGACGATGAACTCATCGAGACTCTTCGCGATGCGGAAAAACTAGCGCACAGCCAAAGTAAAAAACTTAAAGAGTTTATGCAGCGGGAAGGAGTCATTCTTCCACCCGCCTCGGAAGAAAGACCATTATCCGACCCGAACGCAGTTCCCTTGGGTGCCAAGCTGTCCGATGAGGAGATCGCCAACTCTCTGGCGGTAAAGGCTGTGAGCAACGTCATGATGTGCGCCAATGGCGCTAGCCAAAGCGTACGGAATGATGTCGGGTTCATGTTCACACAGTTTCTGGCAGAAAAAATCATTTTTGGAGCCAATTTAAAAGCGAAAATGAGAAAGCGTGGATGGATCAAGGTCCCACCGTATTATTATCCGCCTGGCATGCCCAAACAAAAACAGTGAAAGAAGGGGAACGGAAGAATCGTTCTCCTTATTCTATTCCGCCCATTTCTCCAAGTGGGGAGTCCGCGGATTTGATTTGCAGGCGGAACCCTTCCAGAAAGTATCGGATACATGCATGGTCATCCTTGCTTAGTTCACGGTTGAACCTCCGCGTCATTTCATCGACGACGGCTTCATGTGCGCCTTGATGATCGAGCACCGCTTGAGCCATCCACCGTATTTCGTTTAGATCGTGCGAAAACTGCTCTTGCGTCTGGGGAAACAGGTGGGATTCGACATAAGTCGTCGCACCAAAAGATTCAATTCGTTCCAGTAAATCAAGAAAATGTTCGGGTACATAATATCGCTGTGGGGCATAAATAGCAGGACCGAGTGCATCTCCAAGAAACAGTACGTTCTCTTCCTTGACATAGAGAACAGATGAGTCATGGGCATGATCTCCGCCGACATGCTGCAGCAGGCAAGTGATTCCTCCCAGATCAATCTCGACCTGACTATCAAATGTAATATGTGGCAGCATCGGATCAATTCCTTGGCGCAATGACCCGGGATATTCCTTCTTGATCATGTCCGCACAAAAGGCAATCTCGGTGCCTGCCTCCACGCGTTGGTCAAGCGCTTCGTCCGACCAGTCCAGCCCGATAAGTTTTTGCAGTTCCCGCTTGGTTTCCCGGTGGGCAATCGTCGGAAGATTCATATGTTTCATCCCGAAAATATGATCCCAATGCCAGTGTGTAAGGAACAAATAGTCAATCTTCGGCAGGTCGTATTCAGACAGTTGCTCCAGAAATAGGCGGGCATGTGCCGGTGAGTTTCCAGCGTCGACAATCACTGTCCGATCCGAGCCCGAAATGGCTGCCAAAATCGGACGATCCGAGTCATGATCCGCAGGTAGGTACAAAATATGATCCGTGAGCCTTTTTACCGTTTTCTTGTCCATGTAAATCCTCCATAATAGGTGAAGAATGGTAGAAACAGCATAGCACACATATTGTTGAGATGAATAGAGAGGTTGAGCACAACGTATGACAACTGCTAAACAAAATATGGCCCAGTATTATGTAGTGAATGAGGAATTGGGCATGTCAGCTGGAAAAATAGCGGCCCAAGCGGCCCATGCGGCAACCATGATGATGGTGCATTATTTGTTGAATGACGAGCAGTACCGGGAGGCGTTTGAAACGTGGTTTTCACAGGGGCAGACCAAAATCGTGCTGCGTGGTCGGGAGGAGGACCTGCAAAGGCTGGGGAAAGAAGGGTTTGTCTCCATCCGTGATGCCGGCCATACCGAGATTCCGGCAGGCTCCTTGACAGTGGTGGTGCTGCCGCCGATGGAGAAGGAAACAGCGCGCAAATATGTGGGTGGCCTGAAATTGTACTAGCACATTGTCATTCTCTCCCTCTTACGCCGTAGAATAATGTATAATGGATAGTATCGGGCATCTCAGCCTGTATCTAGTGTGAGAGGGGAGATGACAATTGCAGCACGTCACCCGAAAAATCGCTGAGCATGTGTGGGCAATCTTGACCTATGAGGAAGCATGGAAAAGCTTCATCAATAATTACGTGATTGCCAGGGGCGACCATTTTCTCCTCATCGACACCAACCTTCGCAAACATCGTGAGTATCTCCAACAATCACTAAAACAGATTGGTGCGACTGAAGCGCGCATCGAGCACATCTATTTTACTCACCGACACGCTGACCACATCGGCAATGCCGAGCTGTTTCCCTCCCGCAATAATTGGATTCATCTGGAAGACTTCTTCGAATTAGACGACTTCTCTCAAACGCTTTTCGGCCATACCTTCACCGGGAAAGCCGGAGAGGTTTCCAAACTCCTGTTCAAGCAACTACCCTCACACACAGCAGGTTCAGTTGCGTTTTTTGACCCCCAGAGCAAAATCTGCTTTCTCGGCGATCATCTTTGTTTTTTTGCCGCACCCATTGGAGAGGTGGTCGGATATGAAGAAGACAGGCGGCGGTCTTATCTGGAATTTGTGCGTAAATGGAAAGACCAAGAGCCGCAAAAGGTAGTAGCTTTTCGCGAAGGGTTGGAGTTGATCAGAGAATGGCCGATTGAGATGCTGGCCACGGGACATGGTCCGATTTTGCAAGGTGAGATCGATCCGTTTTTAGAGCAAGTCATTCAGGAAGTAACGTAGAAATAGAAAACGAAATTGCCTTGGAGGTAAAAGCATTCGGATGTCCACCGATGTTTTTACCTTTTTTATGTAAATTTTCCATAAAAAAATCCCCTGTTACAAGGGGATTGGGACTACTTTTGATCTTTTTTCCTTAGCCTGCTTGCGTCGAAGAATTGCTCCATTCCTCCAGCCGCTTTTCAATTTCAGCCTGACTCAGATGCAGGGCAGTTGAAAAACGAAGATGCAGCAGCTTATTCATATGCCATACGGCCCGTTCAAAATTGCCTTTCGCTGCTTCAATTTCCGCTAGGCAAAACAGGTGCAGCTCGGGTCTCGTTTTTTTCTTGGGTAAAAGCTCATAGGCTTCCCATGCGCTGCCCACATCGCCGAGCCGGGCCTGCGCGCAAATGATCACTCCAAGCGCATTGGAAAGGCTGCGATCGCGCTCATAGACGCGAAAGGCCACATCGAGGGCTTCCTCATATTTTCCACGGTGTAAATAGATGATGGACAAGTTGTAAAACAGATAATGGACCATCGCTTGGTTGAAGAGAGAAGGCCGCTCCTTGCATGCGGTAAGCCCTTCCGCGATGTATTTTTCGGCCAGTTCATAATTGCCAGACATGATTTCCGATGTCGACTTGTCCAAGATGGCTACCGTGCGAGAGCTGTTGCGACGAAAAGAAGCTTCCAGCCAACGCTTGACCTTATCGGGACGTTTGCGAAACAAGGAGCTGATATATTGGAAACGAAATGGCCAATGCAAACGGATAAATGCGACAAGCAGTACAGCCGCTACACCACTCAGGGTCGAGACGACATTCAACTCCAAGAATTCCATAGCGGGATTACTTCCTTTCTGTAGCGAACAAGTAGTCCTATATTAGCATGTTTTTATGCAGGCGAACAGAGGATTTCGGAGTGAAAACGCTCCGCCAAACCGGCAGAGCGTTGACCTTTTTTTAGTGATTCTGTGTATGTTTACTGTGAAGGAAGGCTAACGGTACCAATCTCGTTCAGCTTCTGGAGATCATGCGCCTTGATCATGTCTTCGGAGAGGGTATACAGCGTATCTTTGATATACAGAATCCGGCTCACATTTTTCTTGCTTTCATACCAGGAATCTCCTGCTTTCACCGTATCCTCTTGATCCAAGTGGGTGATCCGTTTGCGCAGTGTAAAGCCTTTGTTCAAATCGAGCGCATAGATATACGCGCCTTGGAAGGTGAAATTGCCATACTCCATCATGTTTGAATCGCTTTTGTTTGTCCGTTCCATCAGACTGACGGGGAAGGCGAGCAGGTTCTTTTCCTTGGAAAAGAGCAATGATTTGTGGTTGCGCAGCAGCTCTGAGTCTGTTCCCCGGTCGCCAATGATTTCCACAAACTTCTCTTTTGGATGGGAAACGTCGGTAACATCAAAGAGGGCGACTTTCATTCCTTGGTAGTAGGCCATATCCTTGGTTTCCTCCGTGTCCTTGCCAAAGCCGATGATGTGATTTTCATCGTACGGATGGAGATAGTCGCTGTAGCCCGGTATTTTCAGCTTGCCGAGAATGGTTGGAGCAGATGGTTTTTTCAGATCGATGACAAACAGCGGGTCTACCTTCTTGAAGGTAACCATATAAGCGCGATCGCCCATGAAGCGGGTCGAATAGATCTTTTCCCCCGGTGCGATGCCTTCCAGTTCGCCGACTACTTGCAGTTTTTGATCCAGCACATAGAGATTGTTTTTCGAGGTATGCTCATCATTGCGCCACATATCACCTGAAGTGGTGGCGATACGAAGATAGTCCTTGTGCTCATCCATCGAAAATTGATTCAAGGTTGTCCCGGGGACTTGACCGCTCCGTTCATAGGAGACATGCCCGTCTTTTAATCTGAATTTGTAAATGGAGGTATCCTGCTTTGGCGGCGTGTCTGTCGGAATCATCCGTTTCATCAGGCTGGGTGCAGGTGGATTTTTTGTAACTGCCACGTACAGATTTTCACTGGAGGCGTACACGTTTTCCCCGGATCCGAGGTAAGGGGCAACGTCCATTTTTTGCTGCGGCTTATCGAGATTGAGTCCGGCAACAATCAAATAATTGGGCTCCACATCATCCGGAAAATAGTGGATCCGGTCATAGGGGACGGGCATGTACGTTTTATCCGCCAGAGAATCCCGATACAATGGAGGCAGAAGCTTAGATTTTGTTTCCATGATGCCATACATGTCCAATCCGCGATTGCTGATCAAATAGAGTGACGAGCCGATTTTGCGAGAGGTCAGATAGTTGCCTTCGATCTCGACTTCGCGCACTTGCATCAGGCTCGAAGGGTTCCGGTTGTCATAAATGAACGCTTTCGTAGTTCCCTGGATGTGGTGTCCGATCTCGGCAGAATCATAGTACAGCTGCGCCGGATTGTGCGTGCCGATTACGACCAGATGCTGATCGTCCACGTACAGTTCAGAAGGGGAAAATCGCTGATCGCGATAGTCCAACCGCTTGATCACCTTCATTTGATTGGCTGGCATCGCTTGTGTGATCACCAGAGCCTCCTCGGTGGCTTGGTAAATGTAGGTACCATCGGTTTTCACCACATCTGCTTCGTCTACCCCGGCAACCTGAATATTCGTCGTGGAATAATCAGCCAGTCCGGACACTTGCTTGGTTTGGGAGGAAGCGGGGGCAGCCGCCATTTCAGCAACAGGGGCTTCTATAAAATCATTTTGATAACCGTAGCGATACTGCCGATTCTCCATCTCTTCCTGCAACAATTTTTTCAAGTTGTCTTCGGTACCGATCAGTGGGAGCTCATCTGCAGAGGAAGCCCGGGCCTCCTTATCCGGAAACCAGGCAGGAGCGGCCATCATCAGCAATGGCGTCAATACCGCCATACCTGCGCAGGTAAGCAGCAGCTTTTTCATATGTTTTTTCATCGGAAAACCTCCTTTCTGCTTGTTGGACGGATCATCCAGATGAACGTTTCAAACACTTTGCAAAAAGGAAGATTCATACTCATTAAAAAACTTCTATGATATAATGGATAACGTTTGTAAGAGCTGCTTGTATTTCCACGTAAAGGAGCGACATAGATGAACAAGTTCAAAGAAAGTATGCTTGCCCTGATTACCGAAACATCGACATATCTACCGCCAGACGTGCGCAAAGCGATCAATGAGGCGAAGAAAAAAGAGGATATGGGAACACGTTCGGCGATTTCCTTGTCCACGATTGCCCAAAATATCAAGATGGCGGAAGAAAACGTATCCCCAATCTGTCAGGATACCGGGATGCCAACGTTTGAAATCAAGACCCCAATTGGTGCGAACCAGATCGAAATGAAAAAAGCGATTCTCGAAGCGGTTGAAGAGGCGACGAAGCTTGGAAAATTGCGCTCCAATTCCGTAGATTCGCTTACCGGCGCCAATTCGGGAAACAACCTGGGACCTGGTACACCTGTGATTCATTTTGAGCAATGGGAAAAAGACACCGTTGAAGTGAAGCTGATCCTGAAGGGCGGTGGCTGTGAGAACAAAAATATCCAGTATTCGCTGCCGGCTGAGCTGGAAGGCTTGGGCAAAGCTGGACGTGATCTGGATGGCATCCGTAAATGTATTCTGCACGCCGTGTATCAGGCGCAAGGACAAGGCTGTAGCGCCGGCTTTATCGGCGTAGGCATCGGCGGTGACCGTACATCCGGGTATGCATTGGCCAAGCATCAGCTGTTCCGCAAAGTGGACGATGTGAACCCAATCCCTGAGCTTCGCGAGCTGGAAGACTATATTATGGAAACAGCAAATACACTCGGTATCGGTACGATGGGCTTTGGCGGCAACACGACCCTGCTCGGCTGTAAAATCGGTGTCGAAAACCGTCTGCCTGCGAGCTTCTTCGTATCCGTAGCGTATAACTGCTGGGCATTCCGTCGCCAAGGCGTAGAGATCGATGCGCAAACGGGCGAAATTCTCTCTTATCTCTATAAAGACGAGGTCGTGGAAATGGATC
Source organism: Bathyarchaeia archaeon (assembly GCA_035644815.1). Classification (GTDB taxonomy): domain Bacteria; phylum Bacillota; class Bacilli; order Brevibacillales; family Brevibacillaceae; genus Brevibacillus_F. The sequence goes on from DASQNU010000042.1 coordinate 34,634, forward strand.
AAACGCCAGCGTCAGACGAGCAAACAAGCGAGCGTCGCGAAGTTGTGCTGGAAGCACCGATCACAGAGGAGCAAATTCGCAGCCTGAAAGTGGGCGATGTTGTGATCATCAACGGTCTGATGCACACCGGACGTGATGCACTGCATAAATACTTGATGGACAATGATTGCCCGATTGACTTGAACGGCGGTGTCATTTATCACTGTGGTCCGGTCATGCTGAAGGATGAACATGGCGAATGGCATGTAAAAGCAGCAGGACCTACGACCAGTATTCGCGAGGAGCCTTACCAAGGAGAAATCCTGAAAAAGTTTGGCTTGCGTGCTGTTATTGGAAAAGGCGGCATGGGTGCGAAAACGTTGAAGGCCTTGCAAGAGCATGGAGCGGTCTATTTGAATGCGATCGGCGGCGCGGCGCAATATTATGCCGAGTGCATCGAAAAAGTAGAAGGTGTAGACTTCATGGAATTCGGTATTCCGGAAGCCATGTGGCATCTGCGCGTAAAAGGCTTTGCGGCAATCGTCACAATGGACGCTCACGGCAACAGCTTGCACGCAGACGTAGAGAAAAGCTCTATGGAGAAACTTGCTCAATTGGCAGAGCCGGTATTTAAATAAGATCAATAATTCTCGTTGTTGGAAGAAGGCTGACCGTAATGGTCGGCCTTTTTTGGTAGATAAGAATTTTTAAAAATTCTTATCTACCTAAGTGCAACTAAGGCTTCGCCAAAGGCTTGGCGAAGCCAAGTTTTCTAACTGTATCTGAAAGTATAAACTTCACGACTGATCAACCTGATACAGCATGAAAAACTTCCTCTAAAGAAGGACTCGACAACTTCTTCGAAAGGCTTCTATTGAAGTTTTTCTTATATAGGTAGATGACCATAATCTGGGAAAATGGGTATCGGTTTATTTCCACTTTGTCATGCCGGGCATAGGTTAATATCGTCAGTTCAGAAAAAAGGGAGTGTGTAGATCATGAACTATCGTGTGCAGCCCGGTGACACCCTGAATGCAATCGCGGCTCGGTTCGGGGTGACCGTAGAGGAAATTATCCGTGCGAATAACCTGCAATTTCCGTATCAGCTGTTTATCGGTCAAAACCTGTTTATTCCGACCCAGCAGCGGCCACCTCGTCCGCCAGCACCGCCAGCACCTCCAGGACGTCCTGGTAATGTAGAGCGTCGCCTGAATCGTTTGGAACAGGAAGTAGATCGATTGGAACGGGAAGTGCGCCAGCTTGACAGACGCGTGGATCGTCTGGAACAACGTCGTCCTCGTTAATGAAGAGAGCGGCCATTCTTGGGGGAGTAAGGGATTATCCTTGCTCTCCTATTATTTTTTGCTTGAACTCAGTAAGGACGAGAGATACGATAGTAACAACGAAGAATGGTGCGAGCATTATTCATAGATAGAGGGGGTAGGGGTATGAAAGAAAATTGGAATATCGCCATTTTGCAATTTGATCTTGCTTTTGGCCAGCCCGAGCAGAATCGTGCCAAAGTAAAGGAGCTCGTGCAGCAAGTAAAAAGCTCAGGAAAACAACCCGATGTCATTCTCCTGCCAGAGCTGTGGGATACTGCTTACGATCTTACTCGACTGGATGAGATTGCGGATGAACAAGGTGAGCAGGCCAAAGCAGTCTTGAGGGAAGCAGCCCTGGAATTGAACAGCTATGTCGTAGGAGGTTCGATCGCAGAAAGAGTCGATGGACAAGTGTACAATACGACGTATGTCTTTGATCGTCAGGGTGAGTTGGCTGGCCGTTACTCGAAAGCTCATCTGTTTCGCTTGATGGATGAAGAAAAATATTTGGCTGCAGGGGACCAACCAGGATTGTATACATTGGATGGACAACCGACTGGCTCGGTCATCTGCTATGATATTCGTTTCCCGGAATGGATCCGCACCTATGCCCTGCATGGAGTAAAGCTGCTCTTCGTATGTGCACAATGGCCGCATCCAAGGCTGAATCATTGGCGCCAGCTGCTGATTGCCCGGGCGATTGAGAACCAGATGTATGTCGTGGCGTGCAACCGGGTTGGAGATGGAGGATCGAGTACCTTCTGCGGCCATTCCATGGTGATCAATCCATGGGGAGAGATTGTAGCCGAGGGAATGCAGCAGGAAGAAATCGTCACCGCGGAGATTGACTTCGCACTCGTTGACGAGGTTCGCAGCCGTATCCCGATATTTACCGATCGTCGTCCTTCCTGCTATCGTATGGAATAATTTTGGGCTCCAGATGTTAGCCAATCATTTCTCCACTCCGCTACTTTTCGCATAGGGTGTTACTAGCAGCCGAATGGAGGAGGTGGAATCGATGGTTCGTTTAAATGGCAAGGCCGTTCGCCACCATTTTGAAGGGGTCCACGGCAAGGTTGTCCAAATGCGTGAACTGATAGATGTCCTCGATACAATGTTTGACTCTTTTTATAAAGTGAA